>JBAVYF010000331.1:0-3667 GCA_049698655.1 Occallatibacter sp.
CGATCTGGGTCAACATGCTGTAGTTGCGGTTCATGTGGGACCAGCGGGTCTGCACCATGCCAATCTCCGGCTCGGCAAAATGATGGATGACCTTCATGATCCAGTCCGGTGACGGCATAAAGTCGGCGTCGAAGATGGCCACGTACTCGCCCTTTGCCACCTTCAAGCCCGCATCCAGCGCCCCGGCCTTGTAGCCATGGCGATTGGTGCGGTGAATATAAGCGATGGGGTGTCCCAGCGCAGCATAGCGCGCGACGATGTCGGAGGCCACCTGCTGGGTCTCGTCGGTCGAGTCGTCCAGAACCTGAATCTCCAGCTTCTCGCGCGGGTACTCCATGGCGCAGACCGCCTCGATCAGCCGGTCGATGACGAACTGCTCGTTAAAGATAGGCAGTTGCACGGTCACCCGCGGCAACTCAGCGAAGTGCCGGGGCGGTTCGGGATTGTAGTTTTTCCTGTATTTGAAATAGAGGTAGCACAAGGTGTAGCGGTGAACGCCATAGAACGACAGAACGATCATCACCGCGAAGTAGGGCAGCAGCATCGTCAGATCAAACCAGTTCCAGTGGTGGGTTACCGAGGAGAACGGGTCGGAAAACATCATCTTCAGTTGGTGGCGCAGGCTGGTTTGCGGGGCGAAGAGCAGGAACGCGGAGAGCCGTATCGGCAGCCCGCTCAGCAGACTGACGGCGGGATTCAGAGAGGTCAAAAGCGCGGCGAACAGGGCGAGCCTCCACGGTCGGGATACCGGCAATTGTAGTCGATATGGGCCAGCGGGCGTCGGAGCGTCCAGCCGTTCAGCCAGGCCGCCGAAAGCCACCGGTCGAATCCGGATCAATCCCCGGCGGCCACGTATGTGCTACTCTTTGCCGTGGCATGGATTCCCGAAAGCTTTCGTAGCAAGGCCATGCAGATTCTCTTAGCGGGAGTTGCCTTGAAGATGCTCAAGAAAGGCCGTTCGCTGGCTCTTTTTTTTCTGTTTATTGCCGCCGGTTTCATGGCGCAGGCGCAGCAGAATCCGTCGCCCATGGTGGAGCACACCCGGGAGCACCCGCGGCTGACGAAAACAACGCCGCCTGGGTGGCGGCTGGCGTTGGAACTGGGTACGTTGTTTGTTCCCGAAAAGGTGACGCAGCAGCGCCCGGTGAAGCTGCTGCTGTTCTTCCATGGGGGCGACTGGCTCCCCGAACTTGCCGCCGCGCAGCAACGGAATATGGCAGTGATTTCCATACAGGCGGGCGCCGGTTCGAGCAGCTACGTGAAGCTCTTTACCGACCCGGCGCGCTTTTTACGCCTGGTCGCCGAGGCCGAAGCGAAGAGCGGTTTAAAGTTTAGCGAGGTTGATCTGGGCGGCTGGAGCGCGGGCTGCGGCGCGCTGCGGCAGATTCTGGGCGATCCAGCGTCCTACGAGCGCGTCGGCCGCGTACTGTGCATCGACGGGGTGCATACCGGCTACGTGGACGGCAAGCCGGGCCCGGAGGAATCCAAGATTGAGACCGATAATTTGCAGGTATGGCTCCGGCTGGGGCGCGACGCGATGGCGGGAAATAAGCGCTTCATCGTGACCCACTCGGAGATCTTTCCCGGCACCTTCGCCAGCACCACGGAGACAGCGGATTATCTGCTGCGGGAGTGGGGACTGACTGCGCATCCGGTGGTCAAATGGGGGCCGATGAAGACGCAGATGCTGAGCGAGGTAAAATCGGGCGGATTGCTCGTGATTGGCTTAGCCGGCAACTCGGCTCCCGATCATGTTGACCAGCTTCACTCCTTGCCGGAGTATTTGGGTTGGCTGGAGAAGAAGTAATTCGCTGATTCACAATGTATACGGTACCCGCACTCCCGGTTCGTTTGGATCGAAGTCCCGCGTGTTCCGTGTGACCAGCAAACATTGATGCACTTCGGATGTCGCCCAGATAACTGCGTCCGGCAGCTTGATGCGCCTGGTCTTCCGAATGAGAACCGCGCGCTCGGCGGTCTTCGCGTCAATCTGCAACAGATCGAAGCTCTGGAGAAATGCTCTTGCCGCGCTTTCCGTCTGCGGCGTGGTTCCTGCCATGACTTCCATCCAGCTCATCACGCTGATAGCCGGACTCCGGTAGAGCGCCAATTCAGCCTTGGCTTGCGGCAGGCCGCGCAGAAAATCGACGAGAATATTAGTGTCGAAAACGGCTCTCACCACTCGCTCCGCAACTTCTCCTGGTAGGCAAGACCATCTTCAGGAAGCGGCTCGGATTCACCGGGCAGATTAACCGTCTGCCCCTTCCACAGACCAAAGGCAGCCTCGCGCGAGGGCTTGTTTTGCAAAATATATGCAGCAACTGCTTGCCGCACAGCCTCGGCACGGGATAGCTTTCTGGCTGCGCAGATTGCACCCAGCTCCTTGAGTTGCTGATCGGGTACGTCGATGAGAGTTCGCATGGCCGTATGACTCCTGATATATATATCATATATCATTCTTTTTGGCTCGTCCAGGAAACAGCTTAAGCGCGACTTTCCACGTTTTGTCCCACTACTCACCGTACTCTTGCCGCCACTCCAGTTTCTGGCGTACAGTGAGCTATATCCCATGAGGCAAGTTCTTCCATGACCACAGCTTCCGCTTCCTCCATCGTGGCCGCCGCGGGCGGCAGCTTCCTGCTTGAAACCCGCACCCCCGCCGAAGTCTTTACTCCCGAGGATCTGAACGAGGAGCAGCGCCAGATTGCTTCGACCGCGGCGCAGTTTGCCCGCGACGAGATTCTGCCCAACGCGGCGGCTATCGAGGCCAAGCAGCCGGGCGTTTTGGCGGGACTGATGCGCAAGGCCGGCGAGCTGGGCTTCACCTCGGTTGATATTCCCGAGGAGTATGGCGGGATGGAGATGGACAAGATCACCTCCATGCTGGTCACCGACCACCTGTCGGTGCTGGCCAGCTTCTCGACGGCCTTTGGCTCCCACGTTGGCATCAGCACGCTGCCGCTGGTCTGGTACGGCACCGAGGAGCAGAAGCAGCGCTACCTGCCCAAACTGGCCACGGCGGAGTGGGTTGGCGGCTATGGGCTTTCAGAGGCCAGCTCCGGCTCCGACGCCATGAACATCCGCACGCATGCAACTCTCTCACCCGATGGGAGTTACTACACCCTCAACGGCGAAAAAATGTGGATCACCAACGGCGGCATCGCCGGCCTCTACACCGTCTTCGCCAAGATCGTGGACCCGGCGTCGGGCAGCGAAAAGTTTTCGGCTTTTCTCATCGAGCGGGAGACGCCGGGGCTGACCGTGGGCGCCGAAGAGCACAAGCTGGGCATTCGCGGCTCCTCGACCTGCCCGCTGGTGCTGGACAACTGCCGGATTCCCGCAAGTAATCTCTTGGGCGAGGCGGGCAAGGGCCACCATATCGCCTTCAACGTGCTGAATGTAGGCCGCTTCAAGCTGGGCGTGGCCTGTATCGGCGGCGCGCGGCACGCTCTGGGCCACATGATCCGCTACGCCAAGGAGCGAAAGGCTTTCGGCAAAGCGATTGCGGAGTTCGGGCTCATTCAGCGGAAGATTTCAACCAGCGCCACCCGGCTCTACGCAGCCGAGAGCATGGCCTACCGGACAGCGGGCATGATCGAAGCGAGGCTGGCGCAGCTAGGACCCGAGAAGGGCCGCTCGCCGCGCGAGACGCAGCGCCGCATCGAGG
>JBAVYF010000332.1:0-2588 GCA_049698655.1 Occallatibacter sp.
GAGCCAGGCGTACACCGTCTGTCTGGACACTCCCACGCGCCGCGCCAACTCCGCCGGCCCCAGTCCTTCAGCGAGGCCGTGCTCCATCTCAGCGAGCTTGCCGTTGTTGCCGCGGATCGCCGGGGCGCGGCCTTTGTAACGGCCCTCGGCTTTGGCTATGGCTACGCCTTCGCGCTGCCGGGAAAGGATCATCGATCTCTCAAGCTCGGCGAAAGATCCCATGATGTTTAACATGAACTGGGCCATGGGCGTGGAATCGTTTGTGAAAGTCATGTTTTCTTTAACGAATTCCACGGCGACCCCGCGAGATGTGAGGCTTTTTACGATGTCTCGCAGGTCGCCCAGATTGCGGCATAGCCTGTCCATGCTATGAGCGACCAGGGTGTCACCCTCCCTGGCCCATTCGAGAGCGGCCTGCAGTTGCGGCCGCGCCGTGTCCTTGCCGCTCGCGTGATCTTCAAAAATCTTGTCGACCGTGACGCCTTCGAGCTGGCGCGCCGTGTTCTGGTCAAGTGTGGAAACACGTTTGTATCCGATTCTCATAAAGCGTCTCCTGTGGCCTTAGCGAGCACATCATCGATCACCTTGCGTAATGTCTCCAAGGCGTCGAGCAATTCAGGCGCCGAAGCCATAAGCCGGGCATTGGCGCAAGCCTCCGCCGAGCAGCGTGCATGCCGGGTTTCTTCGCCTTCAATTTTCCACGGAACAAGTTCCACCTTGCCATGTATCCCAGCGGCCATTGGCAGTTCATTTGTCATGTGTCGGCAAGTGCCCATTTCTTGCGACACAGTTTCGATTTCGGCTGTTTGGTTGCGTGGATGCCATCGGATTTTCCACGGTCCAGAGGCGTGCTTTGTTTGCGTCACAGTCCATCGCTCCTTTTTTCTCTCGATAGTTGCCCGGCGCATTACCCGGCGCCGGGCTCTTGGGGTTGTGGGGTTAGGCTTTTGCCGCGGCGCTCTCTTTGCCGCTGCATCCCTGGCCGTAGTGTCCGCAGAATCCGCACTTCTGGCCCAGCTCTGCCGGCTTGACGTGCTTTCCGTCGCGCTCTGCTTTTGCGGTTGCCTTTGCGTGGTCTCGCGCGTCTTCAGGGGTGGAAAAATCGTTGAATTCGCCGGCCGTGTTGACGCTGGCATCGGCTGGGTCAAACACGCGCACGCTGAATTTCCGCGGGCTATTGTCTTCCCATCCGCTTTTTTCGCTGCTCACAAACCAGATGAGGCGATCTCCCTTGTAAAGAGCAGGGAACACGCGCGACCGCGCAAATTTTTTGTTGCCTCGGCTGAACCAGTGAAACCCGGCCGCCGTGTTAGCCGCGGCCAGGTCTGCGATTGTGTCGAAGGCATCGCTGGGTTGCGGCTTGCGCTTGGGGCGCACAGACTCAACATAGATCTCCAGGACGGCCGCCACGGCCTTGCGGTATTCGGTCGGCCAATACTGGCCCTCGCAGTAGTCGAGGGCGAGTTTGCCATCTTCTCGGATGACAGGAGTTAGGCGCCCTGAGAATGCACCGAAGGCCGCTTTCATGGCTACGGCATCCCAGGGGAGCAGTTCGGCAGAGTACAGAGATGCCAGGGCGCGCTTTTTGTCGCGCCCGATTTGCGCGCTATCGTTGCGGAAGGCGCGCGCGTCGCCATAGTCCGCGAATTCGAGCCCAGGCCGTTGGTTGATGTACGCGGCGAAAGCCGCAAAAACTAAGGTTTGGCTGAGTTGACTGCTTGTTGCTTCAGTGTGCATAGCCTTTTCCGTTTTCTCCGGTGGTTCCCCGGTGCTATTGGCCGGTTGCCGCCGGCATCGGTCTATCTGTCCAACATCATTCTTAGAGCGTAACCCCGTTTTCCACCCCCTTGCCAATACTCTAGGGGGATTTATTTTGACCAGGTCGCCGGTTTGCTCAGATCCTCGAACCGCTCCCGGCCGCAGGCGCCGCAGCCGCGCCCGGATTGGTCCGGCACGCCTTCCAATGGTATGGAAGGTTTGCTGCATCCCGGGCACACATCATGCGGGAAGTGTTCTTTTGTAGTTGTTCGTTCGACGGCCGCTGCCAAGGACTCAAGGGCGCATGCGGCGCGCTCCGCTTCCGCCGTCCTTTGCTTGCTGGTGCGGCCGATGCTGGCGGCCGCCCACTCCTGCCCTGCGCGGTAAATCAGCTCCGCGTGGATGCCTTCGACTGTGCTGAGGCCTCGATTTTCCATTTTCCTCTTTTCTGGTTTTCTGTTACTCTGTTTGACATGGCGCGCACCCCGGATAGACTCCATCCCGAGCGAGCGGTAAAGTTGAGGGCCGTCAAGTCCCCACGGACTAAAGGCGGCCCGTTTGCGGATCTCACTTGGCAGCAGCAGCGCGTGGCCGAGCAATGGCTCTGGAAATTCTGCAAGCGCTGGGAAGGGAATCTCCCAAACTGGCGCCGGGCCATTTTGATTGGAGTGGCAAAGCGGCTGGCAAAGAATCCTCCTAAAGCAAAGTGGGGGTTATCAATGTTGCGATCCCGGGGTGGAAAGGCCTTCGCTCGTCAGTTACGCTGCTCCGGCCGTCGCCACCCCGGGATTGTTGCAATGCTCTCCGCGCGTGGGATCGTGGTTTAGATC
>JBAVYF010000333.1:0-2510 GCA_049698655.1 Occallatibacter sp.
GTCCAACGATGTCGCCAACGCTCTCATTGCCGAATCGCCCGATCGGATTCGAGGTGTATCCAACGCCGCAGGTATTGCCAGCATAGGAGCTTGACGTGTATCCGCTATTGCTGGGGCAGGCAAATGCCATAGGATTGAGCCACTGAGAGCGGGTTCGGTTGGCTGGAACAGCGCTTTGTCCCGCCACACGGTCGGGACGTTGATTGAGCGCGTATAAGACTCCCGAACCTGTTCCGGAAGGATCTGCGTCGCCGCCCGGGATGTACGCCGTCATGTAAGGACCGGTCTGCAGAACGAAGATACTGCTCAACTGCCAGCCGCCTATCAATGCGTCTTCAGTGCGATTCATGTTTGCGCCAAAGCTGCGGCCGCGTCCCACTGGAAGCTCGTACACGCCGGTGGTAATCCAGCGTTGGCGGCGGGTTCCATAGACGTTGCCGTAGTCCAGTTTCAGATTGTGTATGTAAGAGGCGTAGTTCCCGTTTTCTCCCACGAAGCCTGTAGCTTGCGTGCCTTGGTTGTCCGCGAGATTCTTCGACCACGTGTACGTTGACTGGAAGGTGAGGCCATGCTGGAAGCGGCGATTGGCTTCGGCTTGAAGCGCGCTATAAAATGCCTGTGCGCCGGTAAGACGATCGTTGATAGCCTGCCAGTTGGGAAATGGACGGTTTGTGAGAGGTTGCGACAAGGCCTTAGTCGTGCTCGAATATGGCATATCGTTCTCATTGGCCGCCCACACCAGATCGTCGGTCCTCATCCCGATATAGGAGATGCGCACGCCGAGATTCCCGCGCAACTCGTGGTCGATGGAAAGGTTCCACTGAATGGAGTAAGGATTCTTCCAGTTGATCTGATTGGCCGACGTAAAGCTAGCGGTGCCGTACTGCACCGCTGGCAGACTCGATCCTGGACTCGTCTGCGGCCACAAATACGGTGGATAGTAGGGATAACCCTGCAAATTGTTATAGGTGAGCGTAGCCGACTGCAACGTGTCCGTCATGGCGAAGAAGCTGTCGCCGAGCAGGGTTGTGTTGTAGAGGCCAAACCCCGCGCGGACGGCTGTCTTATCGTCGTTGAAGGGGCGCCATGCCAGGCCGATGCGCGGCAGAATACGGTCCTTCTGCGCTTTGCGAAGGCCGCTAGGCAGCCCGGCCTGACTGCTCGACAGCACCGGCGTGCAGGCTGCATAGGCTGTGGAGGCTGGCCCATAGCCGCAGGCGTCGAACTGGGCCAGATAGGGCGCATCCAACATGTTCGAATAACCTGCGGGGTAGATCACGGCGCCGGTCGACGCAACGCTGGGATCGAAGTTGCCGATGGTTCCCGTTATGTCGTGCATGGCTGGGTCGTATTCATAGCGCACGCCAAAGGAGAATGTAAGCTCCGGCGTTATCCTCCACTGATCTTGTGCGAAGGCCGCATAATACAATGTCGCGCCTTCATCCCTGGGAACCAGCGAAAAGTATTTGGTTTCAACGGGCGCGCCGGTCAGGAAATCGGCGAACTGGTAGGCGGTGCTGGATAAGGTGCCTTCTGGTAACCCGAAGAAGGCTCCTTGATAGGCGCTCGTATACAGGCCGTAAAACGGAAAGACTTCCGCGGTGTTCAGCCCGTTATCTCCAAGCGTGGATACAAAATTGAGGGCGCGAATGTCTCCGCCAAACTTGACGGTGTGCCGGCCTTTAACCCAGGTCAGGTTGTCATTGTATTGAAACAGGTGGCTCTGCGTTGTTTGATTGATGTTGCCGGCAAGAAGCGAAGTCATGTCGCCGGTAAAGTAAACCTCCGTTCCCGTCGTATTGTTGACAGGAATGCTTGAGGAGACCGCATCGAAGCCCGCCGAGGTTGTATATGGAGCGCCATTCAGTGTGTTGCGCAGGCCATTTTCTTCCGAAGTCCATCCAAAGCGGAATTCGTTCAGCAGGTTGGGCGTGAAGTTATAAATCAGCGAACTGGCCAGGATTCGATAGTTATCGAACTGCGTGATCGACGCGATATTCAAATCCTGCGGCTCAAGAAGAGTGAGGTCCTTGAAGGTAAACCGGGCGAAGGCCAGCATCTTCGGACTGAAGCGCTGATCGATGCGGGCGTCGAACTGTTTTGAGTTGTAATCGGATGCGCGGTTTTGAGTGTAGTTGTAGCCCGCGCCGGCCTCGGCTTCCGCAATGGTAGCGTACGGCGTGGCAGTCGGGCTGCCCCCGTAATTTGCACCCCCCGTCGGGAAAAGGGGCAGAAACGGCTTCGCCGAAGCGTTAATGGTAGTGATCTCGTTGAAAGGACTCAAATAGGCGCCACAAAGGGGGTTGCCCGTCGAAAAATAACAGGACTCAGTGGCGGGATTGATAAGCGGATAGGTGGGAAATTCCACACTGAAATTGCCAGTCAGCATGTCAGCCGTGGGGACCAAATCATTAACTGCCGACTGCTTGGGAAAGAGGAAACCCTCATAGGTACCAAAAAAGAAGGTTTTATCGCGACGAACCGGGCCTCCCACACTCACGCCAAAGTCG
>JBAVYF010000334.1:0-4812 GCA_049698655.1 Occallatibacter sp.
ATGTGTTCTTGCACCAAGCTGACTTCCAAGAAGAACACATGGCCGATGGCCTGCCTTAGGGCAGGAACCAGCCGGGAGAGGGAAACAGCTACCATTCCTCATACATATTCTTCCAAGGATTTGATCGATTTACTGAGCTATAATGCACACGTGGAAGAATTGGGAAAGCGGTATCCACCAGTAGGGGTATTTACACCTTTGCTGCCGGAGAGTCGGCCGTTGTTCCTTCAGGAAGTGTATCCGGCAAGTGAAGATGCGCCGCGCCGATCCTGCAGTCGGCCATCCCATAATAGACGTCGAAACGGTCGGGTTTGCCGAGGTCGTCCTGCCGGTCGCTGAACACCCACGTTTCTCCGAGGGGTTCGTCGACTGGAGAATTGGATTGGGCCGCTATCTTTCCGCAGCTACCGGCAATGACTGTCGCGGTTGGTGGCGAGGAACCCACGCCAGGTCTCCGCTCAGAACGTAAATTGCGATCGCAGCAAACATGAAGACAGCGCCTACCCAGAAGCGCCAGTCACGATGCATCCGCCGCCAGTAAGGGCCAGGATCGGGCTCACCCATGTCGCTGCTGTTTCCTTCGCGGTTGTGCTTGCTTCCGGTCATCTTTTCTCCATTTCTGCGTTCTAGCCACCGCGTACGTAAATTCAAGTACTGCGCAATTAAGGACACGATTCGGAATGCGTTTCTTCCACGTAGGGTTGATGTTTCCATTCAAAGCGTCAGGCACTACGGCTTATTCGCAGACGCCGCAGTAACCTGGGCCGGCCGATCAGACTCTGTTGTGGATGAGGTACCGGGCGGCGTTAATTTGTTTGGAGGTATTTCAGTTCCCACAGGGAAGATGAGAATCTGAATAGAACCCCAATCCGTGTCCTGGTTCGCACCAGTCTGTTTGCCTATTCCCATCGTCTTTAACTGGCTGTCGTCAAATCCAAAGTTTTCGACCAGATACTCGCGCACAACCATAGCCCTGGCTTGGGTAAGCACCAGATCCTTCTGGGTATCGCCCTCCGAGCCCGCTGAAACCACAACCACCGCAAATCCGAATTGATTTTGCGCCAGATAGTTACCGCCGGCGTTGAGAGACTTCTGGTTCTTAAGTTTGGCAGAATCGCGAGTGTCGAAAAGTTGTCTGGCTGTAAAGGTAAATGTTTTCAGGGGCGCACCCAGTGGGAGTTCGCCGATCGTATTCGCTTTAAGAGCGGCGGAATCTTCGTATCCACGCTTCTTGAAATACCCGCTCAACAGGAAGTTATGTTTCAAGGCCTCCATATTCTCCTGGAAGTCCGTCACGCCTGTCTGCGCCTGGAGCATCGTGGTATGCAGCGTCGCCGTAGTCTGTTCCAGGTTGCTATAGAGTTGTTTGTCGTTCACCAGCGCGCCCACTGTTCCCTCGCCGGAATCGATCTTGGAGCTTACCGAGTTCAGGTGTGCTGTTGCCAGAGTTGTATTTTGGATAGCAAGCTGGCTGCTGTCCAGAATGACGCTCGCCTTCTTGAGCAGTTCCGACACCTCGAGTGGCGGTACACTCTGAATGATCTGGCCATCCCTTACCTCGGCTTGTCCGTCAGAACCGAAGGAAATAGCTACGTACTGATTGCCTAATATTCCCTCGGTTTCAATCGATGCGACGGAGTCCTGCTTAATGACCTCGTGTGTCGATTTGTTGAGGTCCATGAGTACCATAACCTTTTCGCCCGGCTTGTGGGGCAATGTAATGCTTCTTACCGTTCCACTGTGAACCCCTCCCACCTGGACGTCGGCTCCATTAGACAGGCCAGCCACATTGTCGAATTGCGCCTTCAGATGGTATGTAGATCGAAACAGATACTCCTTGCTCCCGATGATGAAGACCCCGGCGGCAAGAATTGCCAGTGTCACAACGATGAATGCTCCCAACCGCGCCAGCCTTGACATATGTCCTCCTACGACTGCTTCAGAAATTCCTGCACAAACCCGACGTCGCTTTGTTGAAGGTCTTCAAAAGTACCCTCGATCAGTACGTCGCCCTCATTCAGCAGGGCCAGCTGGTCTGCAATCGCCCTGGCACTGTGCAGATCGTGAGTCACTACGATGGATGCCATCTGGCGCTCCCGCTGGAGTTTGAGAATCAACTCGTTGATTTCCCCTGAGCTGATGGGGTCGAGACCGGCCGTGGGCTCGTCGAGAAGCAAAATCTCCGGTTCCAGGGCGAGCGCACGCGCCAGGCCCACGCGCTTTTGCATTCCACCTGAGATATCGGAAGGCATCATTCCAAGGTCGCCTTCCATGCCCACCTCAGCCAACAATTGCTTCACTCGGTCGCCGCGCTCGGATCCGGACATGTCTCTCCGATGGTGTTCCAGTGGAAACGCCACATTCTCAGCGACGGTGAGCGAATCGTAGAGTGCCGCATGTTGAAACAGAAAACCCATTTTCTTTCTGATTTCTCCCATCCCATCGAGAGCCAGTTCAGCGATGTCCTGGCCATTGATCCGAACTGATCCAGAATCGGGAGTTTCGAGGCCAATGATGAGTCTCAGCAGCACGCTTTTTCCCGTCCCGCTTCGTCCAAGCACGGCCAGGGTTTCTCCGCGGTTCACGTGCAAGCTAACCCCGTTCAGAACCTTGTGGCTTCCGTAAGTCTTCTGCAGGTTCACTATGGCAACAACGGGCGCAAGGCCGTCTTGCTCAGGTTCCGTTTGCTTCGTCGCGATGTTAGAGGCTGTGGCCATATTTGTTTCTCGAACCGTTCAATGATGGGTTAAGGAAAAGCAACGAGAATGAATTTCACCAACACAACGTCGGCTAGGATAATGAAGAGAGAGGCCAGCACAACCGAGTCGGTGGCCGCACGGCCCACACCCGCAGCACCTCCGCGTGTGCGCATCCCCTGGAAACACGCGATGAGCCCGATGATCAGGCCTATACAGAGGTCTTGAATGTCTGCGGCAGGAATGAATTGAAGGTCGAGCCTTTGAAGCCGTCCTGAATGAATTGATGGAAGGAGAGCGGCTCAACCAGAGCCTGTGCAAACCAGCCCGTCAGCAAGGCGCATGCGTCGGTGGCAAGAGTCAGCAGCGGCAGCATCAGGATGCAAGCCAGAATTCGTGTCGCCGCCAGGAGCCTGTAGGGATTGATCGCCGAAGCTTCGATAGCATCAATTTGCTCGGTCACTTTCATCGATGCCAGTTCCGCGCCCATGCCCGCGCCCACGCGCCCACTTACGACCAGACCGGTGATGATTGGGCCCATTACCTGGATCACGGAGTAAACGAGAGTAGCCGGAAACATTGATTTGGCGCCGAATCGACTAAGACTGTAGCGGGCTTCCAGCGAGATGACAACGCCAATTGCGGCGCCTGCCATGACGACCAGCGGCAGAGACTTCGATCCAACTTCGTCGAGCTGTCGAATCAGCTCGCGCCATTCAAAGGGCGGTGTGACCGCAGCCCGCAGAACCTGCCAGGAGAAGATGCCCAGGCTCCCGAACCACTCGAAGAAACCGTTGATAAGTCCCGTGGCAGGACTCACATTTGAGGGCACGGATATTGTCCTCCGCCCCGGAAGGGTCGGGTTGATGCCTGCGACGGTAGTGAGTTCGCTGTTGCTCAATGGTTTGGACCAGGGTCTGGCGCGCCGTGCGCATTGTTCAGATGCATGTCGCGCTGTGAGAGAAATGTGCTGGATTTTCGCATTATCCTTAAAGATATTGTCAGAATTGCGATCTCCAAAGATGGTCATATTTGCACGGAAGTACACATTATCTTCTAGTCAACAACCGCGCCGGCGGCCGAGACGAAGCCGGGCCCATCGCTCCATGGGGGACGTAAGCCGGGTGTACAAAAGAGCATAGCTTTCGCTCTCATGATCGAGGAGAATAAGACTCCAGCCGCTTACCCAGTTTGGCGAGGAGACCGCCATGCCCGAAGTTCGTACTTTCCCTTCCATTCCCACAAAGATACTATTGCCCATTGACTTTAGCCCATCATCCCAGGCGGCTTTGGAGATGGCAGCGGACCTCGCACAGCACTTTCATGCCGAACTCTACCTGGTGAACGTCATCCCCTATTTCCCCACTACCTCTCTCCCTGACCTGATCCCGGAAACCGAATTCATCCAGGAGGCGAGAACATTTGCAGAGCAGCATCTGGCCAAGTGCCATGCAGCTCTAGCTGCCAGGAAAGTCAAGGCAACTTGCAGCGTCGAAGTCGGGAATGACGTAGCAGGGAACATTATGGATGTGGTGGAGCGCGAGCATATCGACATGGTCGTCATCTCCACCCACGGCATCTCCGGCTGGCATCCACTGGTCTTCGGTTCAATTGCCGAGAAGGTCGTCAAGCTCGTGGAATGTCCGCTCCTGCTTCTTCGCTCTGCCAAGCCGGAGAGCAGCGTGAAGATTCCATCAGAGCGCTCCATGGAATGGTGGTAGTGAAGGCAACGGCACAGGTCGCCCATGATAAGCGCGCATAGCAATGCTGCCCCGGCATCACAGAGTCAAGTAGCAAAGCCTGCTCAGATACAAATTTCGTGAATAATTTATGAGAGATTACGGGAGATGATCGCGCTTGTCGCCAGTGGAATAACTCATCTCACAGCCTAATGCTGGATCGTGGTCTCTGACTTGGATGGTTTCTTAGTGACTTGGGCCGGCGTAGGCAACTGCGACCGGTCCCAGCCTCCGCCCAGGGCTTCAATTAATTGAACCGACGCCGTCATTTGCTGAACCTCGAGAATCGCTAGAACCTGCTGGTTGTTAAGCAGGGTGGTCTGAGCTATGACCACGTCGATATATGGATCAATGCCAGTATCGTAACGCCCCGACTC
>JBAVYF010000335.1:0-12358 GCA_049698655.1 Occallatibacter sp.
TCCGTCAGCCGTGAATGGACGCTCCTCTACAGCCGCCGGGATCGGTGGGAGCGTTGGCGGCGGGTTTCCGTCAGCCGTGAATGGACGCTCCTCTACAGCGTCCCTGCAACTGGTTCCAGAGAGTCCTGCGTTTCCGTCAGCCGTGAATGGACGCTCCTCTACAGCAGATCAGCCCTAACTCACTGACAAGAAACGGCATCGGAACGAGTGAGGATCGAAAAAACGGAAAACAACGGCACTGGGAATCCCTGCTTCGTCCATTTTTTCAAATTACGGTGCAAGGGCGAAGCCCGACCGGCGGGCACAAACCCTCCGGTAACGCACCTCGGCTGTTCGGACCAAGGGATGGTCGGTTACGCGGCAACCGTGAGGTCGCCGTCATTCGCCAATCCGCCCAGTGCCCGGCCGCGAAACTACTGATTCATCTGCCCTGGGGCATTAGAACCGTCCCGGCCGATAAGCTCTTTCAACCACTGTTGAAAGAGATCGAACTTCTTGAACTTACCACCATTTTCTACCTGATGCAGCCCCCGCAAAGCAATAATCTGGCTGGCGTTGGAATCCGCATTGGCTCTGTGGCCGCAGTTCACGCACAAAAACACGTCCTGAATCGCCTTTCCCGCGGCATCCTTCTTGGGCCGATTCTCAGCATCCTTGTGACCGCAATTTGTGCAAGTTTGCGAGGTATAGGCAGCAGGAACCTCAACCGGGGCTGGCAGTCCTTCGCGTTCCGCCTTGTACGTGAGCAACTGCTTCAACTTGGTGAACTGGCTTTGCTTCAGGAACCGTCCCATCGTTACGCCACGAATGGCCTCGATGATAATCTGGGAGCGGTTTTGCTTTGCAATCGCCACGATACGATTGGCATACTCGCCTAGAATGATATCCGCGCGCTTGCCGCGCAGCGAAAACTTGCGCGACCGCTGTTTGCCGCTTTGCTGCAGCCTCTTGATGAGCAATTCAAATCGCCGCATTTCTTCTGCGAAGACTGCTCCTTCCAGGTCGAGATCGGTTAGGACGGGTTTACCTTGCTGGTTGATAAGGGTTGCGGCACCGATCTTGGCCGCGCCCCGGTCGATGCCGAGATAGGTTTCCGTCTCCACTTTCGGCGGCTGAAACTCGAATGCTGCATGGACGTAAAAATCGTAGTCTTCAGCGTTGAAGAGGCTGGACAGATGAGTCGTGGTTTTATTCTCAGATTGAGGCATTTCCCGCCGCTTCACCACCAGCTTGGCGCTTTGGATAGTCCCATGCGTCAGATACTCCCGCTCATGGAACTTACGGCCTAGCTCCAGCGGGAGAATCACGCCAGGATATTTTCTCCCGCCAAGCGGTTCTTTCGTCTTGCAATTGACGAAGCCGTCCTTCAGTACTCGCTTTTCGCAATAACGGTGGTCTTGCGCGAATAGCCGGAGGAGCAGGTAGTAGTTCCCGTCGCAAAAGGTGAGTAGGCATCCTCGTCCGAACTCATTGCGGGTAAATTCAATGGGATGCGGCAGAGCGCCTTCCAACTTTTTCAGAACTTGTCCGGCGGCACGGGAGACGGCCCAATTTGCATAGATTTTGGTCAGCCGTTTGGCAACGCGACTTTCGCCCCGCTCGGAAGCCTTATCGATCTTCTCTTGATGCTGCGGTTTGATGGCGAGTATCGCTTGCGGGTCCGTGAAGTCAATGTAGGCCTTGTGAAACTCCACGTCGGTCATCGCGTCCAGGCTGTAGACCGTGGGCGGGTTAGACTCGTTCGCTCCCTTGTACGCCTTGCTCAGGTGGCTCATGAGCATTGCAGATGCGTCGTTGATGAGGTAGTCTCGCAGCGGGGAAAGCTCCCAGTTATGAGGAGCAATCGTATAAAGCAATTTGCTGAGCTTGAATTTGTTCGGGCGGAGTTTTTCTCTCTTATCGAGTTCGGAGACTTGCTCCAGCAGATCGGGGATTGCCAGCGTCTTTTCGAGCATGTCCTTTAAGGTCTCGTGATACCGGGTCATGGCGTACCAGAGCATCGTGCTCTTGTGCCGTGACGGATTGTGGACCTTGAAGCGAGCGGTCTTGAACATGGGCTTGAATCTAGCAAGCAGTCTATTCCTACTGTTGTGTCACCCGCAATATCCCAGCGTGGCGTATGCCGTACAGTTTGATTTCCAAAAACAAAATACAGGTTTTGATTGCGGGCTTGAAACCCCGGCCCACCCGCCAGCCAGCTATCCCTGTTCCCTGCTGCTTGCGTAGAATTAACTGCCTTGGGCGGCTAGGCGCGGACTGCGTTATCTTGTTGGGGTGTAATTTGAATGGTTGCGCCCACCGCGTTGGCGTAACGCACCATGAAAGACAGACTAATCGGTTTGCTGCCACGTTCAATCTGTGCGATGTAGGGTTGGGAGACACGAAGCGTTTTGGCGAGATTTTGCTGCGTCAGATTTGCCATTTGACGTGCGCGAATCAGCCCAAGCAGGGCCGCTTCTTCTTCGTAAGCGGCCTTGAATTTTGGGTCTTTGGCTGAACGTTTCTCAGCGTATTGTTTGATCCATGTCATATCTTCCTCCTTTTGTCTTCCCATTGTTTCTTCCGTCTTTTCGCGGTTTCCAGGATATGCTGGGGCGCCTTTTGCCCTTGCTTTTTGTAAAACACCAACATCACCAACCGCTCAAAGCCTGCCGAACGATCCGTTGCAAAAAATAACAATCGCCCCTGATAAGCAGGTTTGATGTGTCTCAGCCGATAAATCCCATCGCCGTAATCATCTACCTGAGCAGGAGATGGATTTCCCAATCCGCATTGCTCATAATGACCCATGAGCGATGCGAGTTTTGCCGCGTCCTTCGGTGGCAGCTCGTCCAGTTCTTTTCGGATGGTGTCCTCATGGAAAGGGACAAACTCGCGCATCATGGAATACATTTATAACCTATCAGTTATAATACTGTCAAGCAATATCGGCATCTTTTTGCATGGATCCCGGTGCCCAGATCTCGCCTTTGAGACTTGGGAAAGTGACTACGGACGCCGCGCTTTGATTTCTGATGCCTGCTGATTGCCGGGTGCCCCAGCTCCCGATTTTGGGACCTGGGAAACCACGAACCTCCAATCGACCGGCTATACCCTGTTCCCTGTTTCCAACTCCTTGCGTAGAATTAACTTCCCTGGGAGCACAATGGTCTTGAGTGAGGCAAAGGTAGAGGGCGCAGGGGCAAAGGAAAGACAAACAAAGGGCGAAGAAAACAGCGGCACACCCACCCCCCTACCCTGAAACCCCGCTTTTTTAGGGGTGGTAATCAAGTCAAGTTGAACAAAATAAACAGCTTGATCAACCGCTCCTGTGTACTCATCAGTAAACATAAACCCCGGAAAATCGCCGATTTTTAGCCGAAATCAGCCTTTTATTGCCGGTTTCGCGCGAAAAGAGGCCCCGTTTCGGAGCAATTTTGAATGACAGCATCTTCGCCTCTGCATCTTCGACAAACCGGGACACCGGGTGCCTCATCCTTGTGCCTTTTTTCCGGCGCAATGGTGGGAAATCACGAACCTCAAGTCAACCGTCTAGTCCCTAGTCCCTGCCTTTAAGCTTTCCTGCCCAGATCGTTGCGCCACGCGTGTCCGCCGCTCTCGATCAGATGGTCACCGCACTCAGGGCCCCACGAACCAGCCGCGTAGTTAGGAAATTTCTCCGGTGTCTTGGCCGCCCAGGCTTCCAGAATCGGCGTGTACAGCGCCCAGGTCGTCTCCACGCCGTCGCGGTGCGCAAACAGCGTCTGGTCGCCCAGCATCGCATCCAGCAGCAGCCGTTCATAGCCATTCGCGCTCGACCTGCCGAAGGCCGCCGCGTAGTCGAAGTCCATATTCACCGGGCAGACCGCCATCTCCATTGTCGTAGGTACCTTGGCCCCGAAACGCAACGCAATCCCTTCGTCCGGCTGGATACGAATTGTCAGCAAGTTCGGCTTGATTACCTGGCAAGCCGCCTGCGCCGCCAGCCGGTCAAAGATCAGCAGCGGCGGCTGCTTGAACTGGATGCTGATCTCCGTCGCGTGCTTCTGCATCCGCTTGCCCGCGCGCAAATAAAACGGAACTCCCGCCCAGCGCCAGTTCTCAACCTCCAGCTTCACAGCCGCATAAGTCTCCGTGCCGGATTCAGGATTAACTCGCTCCTCCTCGCGATAACCCACCACCTGCTTGCCATCTACCATGCCCGGCCCGTATTGGCCGCGCACCACGTTCTGGATCGGAATCGAAGGAATCGCCCGCCATACCTTCAGTTTTTCGCGCCGCACGCTCTCGGCCTCAAAGCTCGAGGGCGGCTCCAGCGCCACAAGACTCAGCAGCTCCATCACGTGATTCTGCACCACGTCGCGCAGCGCGCCCGCCTTCTCGTAGAACGGTCCGCGCCCCTCCACACCCAGGGTCTCGGCCACGGTAATCTGCACGTGGTCGACGTAATTTCGATTCCAGATTGGCTCGAATATTCCGTTGGCAAAGCGGAAGACCAGAATATTCTGCACCGTCTCCTTGCCCAGGTAGTGGTCGATGCGGAAGACCTGGTCCTCGTGGAAGACCGCGTTCACCTGGTGATTCAGCGCCCGCGCCGACTCCAGGTCGTGGCCGAAGGGCTTTTCGATCACCACCGCCACCTTGCCTTGATCCGGCTGCGCCATTCCCTGCGCGCCCAGGTTCTCGATAATCCCGGCAAAAAACTCCGGCGCCGTGGCCAGGTAGAACAACCGCTTGCCGCCAAGGCCTTTCTCTTGCGCGATGCGCTCCAGCTCCGCCTTCAGACTGGCATAATCTGCCGGATCGTCGAAGTTGAGCGGAAAGTAACTTATGTTGCCTACAAAGCTATCCAGCCTGGGGTCGCTTGCGTCCACGCCGCCAAACTCGAGGATGCCCGCGCGCATATCCGCCGCAAATTCATCGCCCAGCGGCCGTCGCGCCACGCCCACAATGGCGAACTTCTGCGGCAACAGCCCCGCCTGCTCCAGGTGGAAGAGCGCCGGGAGCAGCTTGCGTTTGGTCAGGTCGCCCGAGGCGCCAAAGATCACCATGATCCCCGCCTCGGGAACCCTCTCGTTGCCCTGCGGGACCTGGGAAAGATCCTCCGGGCGCACACTCATCTGAATCGTTGCCATCGTTACCTAACCTCCAACCACTCTTCCGCCGCGGACTTGCTGACTTGCTGTCTAACTAATCTTTCTTCACCGCATGGCCGCCGAACTCGCTGCGCATGATAGCCAGCATACGGTCGGTAAAGTTGTTCTCCTCGCGCGAGCGAATGCGGCGCATCAGCGACTCGGTGATAATCGGCGCGGATACATTCAGGTCGATCGCCTCAATCACCGTCCAGCGCCCCTCGCCGGAATCCGCCACATAGGCCTCCAGCCCATCCAGCGTTGGATTCTTGCCCAGCGCATCCGCGGTCAAATCCAGCAGCCAGCTCCGCACCACGCTCCCGTAGCGCCAAATTTCGGCTATCTGCGGCAGGTTCAGCTCCATCTCCTGCTTCTTCTCCAGGATCGTGAACCCCTCCGCATACGCCTGCATCATTCCGTACTCGATGCCGTTGTGAATCATCTTCACAAAGTGGCCCGCGCCGCCCGGACCCACGTGCCCCCAGCCTTTATCGGCTGCCGGCGCCAGCGTCTCGAAGATAGGCCGCAGATACTCAACCGGCTCCTTGTCGCCGCCGATCATTATGCTATAACCTTCTTTCAATCCCCACACTCCGCCCGAGGTGCCCACGTCTACAAACTGAAAGCCTTTGGCGGTAACTTCCTTATGGCGGCGCATGGTGTCTTTGTAATTCGAGTTACCGCCGTCGATCAGGATGTCGCCGGGATTCAATAGCGGCTCCAGTTTGGCAATCGTCTCGTCCACTGGTTCGCCCTGCGGCACCATAATCCATATAGCCTTCCGGCCTTCTAGCATCTGGGCAAGTTCCTTGAGACTGGGCACGCCCACACTTCCGGAGGCCGTGAGCCGCGCCACCGCACCGGGATCGAAGTCGAAACCTACCACCTGGTGGCCGCCCAGCCGCAGCCGCTCCGCCATGTTTCCGCCCATCTTGCCCAGGCCAATCAATCCCAGTTGCATCGTTTCCTCCTGAAGCTAGATAACTCCCAAACCCGCAAACTTGAGCCGCAATGCCTCCGCGCCCTCGAAACGGATAGCCTTTATCCCCGCAGTTACCGCTCCGGCCACATTCTCGGCCCGGTCGTCGATGAATAATATCCGCTCCGCCGGCCTGCCCAGAATATCCAGCGCTCGCCGGTAGATAGCCGGCTCGGGCTTGCGCAGCCCCAGATAGCACGAACTCAGCGCCACTTTGAAGAGCGGGCGCAGGCCAAAGTGATCGAAGCGGTATTCGTTGGTCTCCCGCGCCTCGTTGTTCAGCGCGCCCAGCAGATACTTATCTGATGCAACAAGCTCCCTGAGGATTCCCAGAGCACCATCCGGCTGCGGCTTCGACTGGGTGAGCATGAAAGTGAAAAACTCATCGCGGGAGAAGCTGCGCTGCTCGTAGAAGATGGTTGCGTCCAGGTATTCCGACAAGGAGATAGACGCGCGCTCCCACGCATCGTAATATGCCAGATGCAGGGCCTCGAAGGCCGCAAGATCGAGATGGAAGTGTTCGATGGCCGCAGCGCGCTCGCGGATGTCCCAGCCGTTGGTCAGCAGGACTCCACCTACATCGAAGAGGATTGCGTCAAAGGGGAAGATCGGCGCCTCCAGTGCGCTTTCGCGCTCCACTTAGTTATGCCGGCTTTGCAGGCCCATCCTCGCGCTGGTACTTAGCCTCGATGGCCAGCACTTTCTTGAACCGCCGCACGAACCGCTCTTCGGTGGCGATGAACTTTGCCGCGATGAAGCGATCCACGACCTCGAAGGCCAGCGCAGAGCCGATGATGCGCGCGCCCAGCACGCAGACATTCATGTCATCGTGCTCCACGCCCTGATGCGCGGAGTAAGTGTCGTGGCACATTCCGGCGCGAATGCCGGGAATCTTGTTAGCCGCCACGCACACTCCCACGCCTGAGCCGCAGATGAGAATCCCGCGCGGCGCCACGCTTTGCTTCAACGCCAGGCCCACCTTCTCGGCAAAGTCGGGATAGTCGGATGGCTCGGTGTTATAGGCGCCCAGGTCCACTACCTCGTGGCCAGCCTTGGAGAGATAGGCGCGGACTTCCTCTTTGAGAGGAAATCCAGCATGATCGGATGCGATGACGAGTTTCAATGTGCACTCCTTCGGAGTTAGTGGTCAGTGACTACTGTCTTACTTCACCAGCTTCCGCGCCCGCGCCGCCACATTCTCCCCGCTGAAGCCCAGCTCCGAGAGCACCTTCGACCCCGGCGCAGAGGCTCCAAAGCGATCCAGCCCGACCACGTCGCCGTCCTGGCCAACGTACTTCCACCAGCCTATGGTAACTCCCGCCTCGACCGCCAGCTTCGGCACGCCGTCCAGCAGGATGCTTGACTTATACTCCGCCGATTGCTCCTCGAAAATCTTCCAACTCGGGAAGCTCACCACCCGCGCTCGGATTCCTTCGGCCGCCAACAGCTTTGCGGCCTCCACGCATGGCCAAACTTCAGCCCCCGTGCCGATCAGGATTACCTGAGGATTCGCTGCATCCTGCAGCACATAGGCCCCCTTGCTCACTCCGGCGTACACGTCATGCGCCGCCGGATCGATCACCGGAAGATCCTGCCGGCTGAGCGCAAAGAAGCTCGGCCCCTTGCGTTCCAGAGCCAGCCGCCAGGCGGCCGCCGTCTCGTTGGCATCCGCCGGCCGGAGATCCGTCAGCCCCGGAATCGCGCGCAGGCCTACCAGTTGCTCAATTGGCTCGTGCGTGGGGCCGTCTTCGCCCACGGCAATCGAGTCGTGCGTAAAGACAAACAGCGAGTTCACCTGCATCAGCGCCGCCAGCCGGATGGCTGGCTTGCAGTAGTCGGAAAAGACGAAGAAGGTTGATCCGAAGGGAATCAGCCCACCGTGGGCCGCGATTCCGTTCACCGCCGCGGCCATGGCAAACTCGCGCACGCCGAAAAAGACGTTGCGGCCGGCCGCATCCTCGTGGAAGCTGGCCCCCGGCTTGAAGATCGTTTTGGTCGAGGAGGTCAGGTCCGCGGCCCCGCCAAAGAGCTCCGGCACTTGCTCGGCAATCGCGTTCATGATTGCGCCGCCGGCGTTGCGTGTGGCGAGTGCCTTGCTGGTTGTAAAGCTGGGAATCGCTCTTTCCCAGCCTGTCTTGAGCGCGCCCTTCTGGGTTCGCTCAAACTCCGCGGCCAGCTCGGGGTTGGCCGCGCGATAGCTTTCGAAGAGCGTCTTCCATGCAGCCTCCAGAGCCGCGCCGCGATCAACCGCCTTGCGCCAGTTCGCCAGAGCGTCCGCGGGAACGTAAAAACACTGGTCCTCGGGGAAGCCGAAAAACTTCTTGGTCGCGGCCACGCCTTCCGCGCCCAGCGGCTCGCCATGCGCCTTGCTCGTGCCCGCTCTGGGGCTGCCGTAGCCGATCACCGTTCTCACCGCGATGAACGACGGCCTGCTCGTCTCTGCCTTGGCTGCTTCAATCGCCGCCTCCAGAGCCGCCAGGTCGTTGCCGTCGGCCACGCGCTGCACGTGCCAGTGATAAGCCTTGAAGCGTTCCAGCGCGTCCTCGGTATAGCTCAGGCTTGTCGGCCCATCCAGCGAAATCTGGTTGTCATCGTAAAGAAAAATCAGCTTGCCCAGCCCCAGCGTTCCGGCCAGCGAGGTAGCCTCGTGCGAGACGCCCTCCATCAGGTCGCCGTCGCCCAGCATTGCAAAGGTGTGGTGGTCCACCACATTAAAGCCGGGACGGTTGTAGACCGCGGCGAGGTGCTTCTCGGCAATGGCCATGCCGACGGCCATCGCGATGCCCTGCCCCAGCGGGCCGGTGGTCACTTCCACTCCATCCGCGTGGCCGCGCTCGGGGTGGCCGGGGGTCCGCGAGCCCCACTGGCGGAAGCTTTTCAGATCGTCCAGCGTCACATCGTAGCCGGAGAGAAACAGCGTCCCATACAGCAGCGCCGAGGCGTGTCCATTCGACAGCACAAAACGGTCCCGGTCGGCCCACTTGGAGTGCGCCGGATTGTGCTTCATCAGCTTGTGAAACAGCAAATAGGCCATCGGCGCGCAACCCAGCGGAGCGCCGGGATGGCCGCTATTGGCCTTTTCCACCTCGTCCACGGCCAGCAGCCGCAGGGTGTCGATGGAGAGTTGATCGAGTGCCTGTGAGTCGTGAGAGTGCTCGGCGAGGCTGGATGTCATTGTTTCATTCCCTGAGAAGAATCATACCTGTTCGATCCTACTGGAATGGAATGAGCCAACTTTCCCGCACCCTGCCCCTACCCTCGCGCATCCATTCAGATGAGGGGTCATTCCGGCAGGTGTATAGAATCAACCTCATCCCTCAGCGGCCGGCATTTTGGCCCTATTGAGCGCAACGCAGAAGACTGCCCAACACGCACGACTCATGAAAGAGGAGATTTCCCCTATGGCATATGAACTCGCACCGCTTCCCTACGACTACGCCGCTCTGGAGCCGTTCATCGACACCGAGACGATGAAGATTCACCACGACAAGCACCACCAGGCCTACGTGAACAACCTGAACGCCGCGCTGGCCAACCACCCGGAGCTGGCCGCGAAGCCTGTTGACGACCTTCTCCGCGATTTGGCAAAGGTTCCCGAGGAGATTCGCACCGCGGTCCGCAACAACGGCGGCGGCCACGCCAACCACACCGGCTTCTGGCCCCTGATGGGCAAGGTCGGCTCTGCGGGCGTGGGCGGAGCGCCTTCCGGCGCGATCGCCGCGCAGATCACCGCCGACTTCGGCGACTTTGAGGCCTTCAAGAAGAGCTTCAACGAAACCACCGCCAAGCAGTTCGGCTCCGGCTGGGGCTGGCTGATCTTTCAGGCCGGCAAGCTCAAGGTGATCAGCACTCCCAATCAGGACTCGCCGCTTTCGCAGGGCCTCTATCCCATCCTGTTCAACGACATCTGGGAGCACGCCTACTATCTCAAGTACCAGAATCGCCGCCCCGAATACCTCGCCGCGTGGTGGAATGTCGTCAACTGGAACGAGGTCAACAGGCGGTTCGCCCTGGCCAAAGGCTGAAAAGCAGGGCCAGGGACGATTCCACGGTCCCTGGCCCTTGTTCTTGACCCCGCAACTTTTTCTCCCATCGCGTGTCTAAATTCAGTGATTCGATGGAGAGACTCATGCGAAATTTCATTCTTCTCCCGCTCGCAACGCTTCTTGCCCTCACTTCAGTTGCATGCGGCCAGTCTGGCAACTTCACCGTCGCGCAACATGGCAAGCCTGTCGGCACAGCCAGCTTCAACGTCACTGCCCTACCTACCGGCTATGACTCCACCACGCAGGTCAACATCAAGATGGATGGCCTCGATTACACCCTCTCCAAAACCGAGCGCCTTTCCTTGGCTAACCACCTTCGCCATGCGCAGTTGAACGCCAGCGTCAACAGCTCGGCCGTAACCGTGACCGCCGCTCCAGGGCCGAAAACTGATGCGATCCCAAGCCTGGTGTTGAACATCTCGGCCAACGGCAACGCCACTACCACCCCCTTGCCAGCACACCCCGGCGCTGTCTTTCTTCCCGACTTCGACCCCGGCGCCCTAGAGACCCTGCTGGCCCTCGGCGTTGCCCAAAACAACCGCGACCTCTGGGCCATCATCCCCAAAAAGGCCGGAACCATCGAGCCGGTTCAGTTGGCCACCTACGCTGACGAACAGGGCACACTCGACGGCAAGCCCATCGTCGTCCACCACTTGGTCGCCACCATCGCCGGCTCCTCTACGGATCTCTTCTCCGGCCCAGAAAATCAGCTTCTTCAGGCCGAACTCCCACAGAAGGGCTTCGCCCTGGTTCGCAAGAACTTCGTTCTCACCCCGCCCGCCAAGCCCGCCGCGCTGCCAGCGGAGAAGGCTGACTAGCTGACTCGCTAGACCGCCCTGCCGGCCGCAACTCCCGAGGCCCACGCCCACTGGAAGTTGAACCCGCCGAGTTGGCCGATCACGTCCACCGCTTCGCCGATGAAGAAGAGCCCCGGCATGGCCCGCGCCTCCATAGTGCGGGCCTGCAAGTTCGCCGTATCCACGCCCTCGGCCGTCACTTCGGCCTTTTCAAACCCCTCGGTCCCCACCGGATGAAACTCCCACCGGTGCAGCCGCTGTCCGCACGCTGTTAGCGCAAGATTCGACCAGCCCTTCGGAGCGCCGATCTCGGCCAGATAATCGGCGAGCCTCCGCGGCAGCGCCTCGCGCAGCGCCTGGCGAAAGGCCAAGCCGTCGCGCCGCGATCCCGGCGCTCGCAATGAATCCAAAAAGCTCGGGTGCCCCACCCTCGCCGCGTCTTTGTTTTTGCGGCTAGGGTGGGATATTCCGACTTCAGGAAGTAGGTCCAGCACCAGCGCATCCCCCGCGCACCAATACAACGACGCCTGCAAGACCGCCGGCCCGCTCAGCCCGCGATGCGTCACCAGCATTTTTTCTCTGAACCGAACGCGGCGGGGGCTGCGACCATCTGGCGCTTCGGCCCAGGCCTCCACCTCCGTCGCAACCCCGGCAAGCGCCGTCCAGCCGGCCTCCACGCCGCCCAGAACCAGCGGAACCAGAGCCGGACGCGGCTCGATCACTTTAAGGCCAAATTGCCGCGCAAGATCATAGCCCAGCCCCGTCGCCCCCAGCGGCGGAATCGAAAGGCCGCCGGTGGCAACGACAAGCGATGCAGATCGTAACTCGCCGCAGGATGAGTGGACGCAAAACTCGCCGGAGGTGGCCTCGACTGAAATCTGGCGTGCGTTCAGGAAAAGCTCAACGCCGCCAAGCTCGCACTCGGCCAGCAGCATGTCGAGAATTGCGCGGGCCGAGCCGTCGCAGAAGAGTTGGCCGAGGGTCTTCTCGTGCCAGCCGATCCCGTACCGATCAACAAGTTCGATGAAATGCTGCGGTTGATAGAGCGCCAACGCCGATTTGGCAAAGTGGGGATTGGTGGAGAGAAAGTTGCCCGGCCCGCAGTGCAGATTCGTAAAGTTGCATCGCCCGCCGCCGGAGATAAGAATTTTCCGCCCCGGCTGCCCGTTGTGTTCGAGCAGAGCGACGCGACGGCTGCGCTGGCCCGCTACCGCCGCGCACATCAAACCGGCCGCTCCGGCGCCCAGAACAATCACATCGAATTGGCGTGGGGCGGCGGGCATAGGGTCTTGTTTAGAATAGTCGCAACCGGTTATCAGGGCCCGGAACAAACTAACGCAAAACGCACAAAAGCCATGCCGTAGTGGCATGGCTTTTTGCTTAGAAATAATTGCCGGCGATCACCTAATCTCCCACACAGTC
>JBAVYF010000336.1:0-3660 GCA_049698655.1 Occallatibacter sp.
ATCAAGGGCAGTTCGGCAACGATCTCCAGGCCCGCCTGCCGCACCAGACTGGTCACGGCGGCGGCGTTGAGCCGGGTGGCGTCATACTCCACGCCCAGCGTGCGGGCGGCGCGATCAAAGCTGAGCCTGCGAATGCCGTACACCTCGCGCGTATTGGCCAGCGCAAAGGTTACCGCTTCCGTCGGCGGCGCGGCATAGTGAAAGAGAATCTCTACCGGGGTCATAGAGGAATGATAGCAAGAATCTACAGGCTTTTCAGGTAGGCGCGGATTTCCGGGCTGGTCCAGTCCTGGGGGCCGATGAACTTGCGCCGGATGATGCCCTGGCGGTCGATCACGTATGTCTCCGGCCACATCTCGGTGCGGTAGAGCTGTGCGGCCTTCTGAGCTGGGTCGCGGACGGTGATCAGGTCCACATGGTGGCGAACGAGAAAACGGCTGTAAGCCTCCGCGTCCTCGTCGATGCTGACGGCCAGCACAGCCAGGTTAGGCTGCTCATGGTGGAGTTCGAGCAGCGAGGGCGTCTCCTCGATGCAGGGCGGGCACCATGTGGCCCAGAAGTTGAGCAGCACCACCTGGCCCCGGTAGTCGGCCAGATGGATGGTGGTGGCGCCGTCGGAGATGGTGAAATCCGGCGCCTTCTGGCCGGTTTGGGCCGGATGCGCGCCGCGGTCGCACCCCGGCGCAAGAGCCAACGGCACAACCACTGCTAGAGAGAGAATCTGAGAAAGCCGCACATCTCTATAATACTTAGCGAAAGGCCCCAACGGAAAGGGTGAGTGCGGATGGAGAGAAAACCGGAAAACGGAGCGGCGGGGAAGGCCGCATTCAAGCCGGTTCTCGGACTTTCCGATGAGCCGGCGGCGCTGCCGGTGCGCTGGGAAGCGGCGCCGGGAACTATTTTTGATCAGCCTGAACCGGAGCCAGACCAGTTGCTGGAGCTGACGGTTATTGTGCCTGCGCGCAACGAAGAAGACTGCCTTGCCGCGTGCCTTCAGTCGTTGATCAGTCAATCTGAGGAGCTCTTCAAGCTGGGCCGGGAGTGGGAGTTGATCGTGGTGGATGACCACTCGACCGACCGGACTACTGAGATTGCCCGCGGCTTTGCCGAAGTGACCGTGATTGGGGCGGACAAGCTCGAAGCCGGTTGGACCGGCAAAACCAATGCCGTCTGGACTGCGGCAAGGCGTGCGCGCGGGCGGTGGCTGCTCTTCACCGACGCGGACACTATCCACGAGCCGGGAAATCTGCGCAGGGCGATGCACGAGGCCGCTCATCACAAGGCCGGCATGTTGAGCTACTCGCCGCGGCAGATCGTCAGCGGATTGGCGCAGCGGTCGCTGATGCCGCTGGTCTTTTGCGAGTTGGCGCTGGCCTATCCGCCGGCCAGGGTCTCCGACCCGAATTCTCGCATCGCCGCGGCCAACGGACAGTTTATGCTGGTGGAGCGCGAGGCCTACCGGAGGCTGGGCGGCCATGCCAGTGTGGCCGAAAAGGTGCTGGAAGATGTGGAGCTGGCCTTCATGGCCAAGCGGCGAAATGTGGGGCTGCGCTTCCGTTATGCCGACGATGCGGTCTCTACGCGGATGTACCGCTCGACGGCTGCGATGATCGATGGCTGGACCAAGAACCTGGCGCTGTTATTTGATAATTCACTGGCACTGGCCTTCTGGCGGGTGATCGACATCGGGCTGTTGGCAGGGTTGCCGTTGCTGGCGGTCTGGTTGTGGAACGCACGCTTTGCCGCACATTCGTTGCAGTGGCTGGCCGCCGGGTGGGTGCTGGCTTTGTTGTGGGTGCGCAACCTCTTCCGCTTCTACGGCCGGGTCGCCAAATCTAACTTTCCGCTTCTCGATTGCGCTCTTGCGCCGCTGGGGTTGCCGCTCTTTATCGCGCTGCTCTATCGCAGTTGGTTCCAGCACCGGATTCTGAAGCGCGTAAGCTGGAAGGGCAGAAGCTACGCGGCGTAGTGCAGCTAACAGCTATTGATCCGGCCCAGAAGTTTTGAAACGCTGTGCCCCATCCATTCCGCGCTTTTGCGGAATGGGTGGGAGGGAGTGTTGCATTTCTTTGGGGCCGGATCAGTAATAACTCAATGCATGAAGCCTTGGCTGAGGCTCAAGCATCTACTCCAGTGAGGAGCTGGAATGATCTATCTGACGCGTCGCGCCACCTTCTCCGCTTCGCATTATTACTGGAACCCGGCATGGACGACGGAGCGGAACCAGCAGGTCTTTGGCCGCTGCGCCAATCGCAACGGACACGGGCACAACTACACGCTGGAGGTCACGGTGGCGGGCGAGCCAGACCCGGTCACCGGCTTTGTCCTCGATCTCAAATGGTTGAAATCCGTAATCGAGCGCGAGGTGCTCACCGCCTGGGATCATCGCCACCTGAATCTCGATGTTCCCGAATTTGCAGCAACGGAATCAGCCGCAACAATTCCGACCACAGAGAACCTTGCCATCGCAGCCTGGAATCGGCTGGAGCCGTCTGTCATTGAAGCGGGCGGAGCGCGATTGAGCCGAGTTTGCATCTACGAGACGCCGGAGATCTTTGCGGAATTTCGAGGCGAGCCATGAAAGCGTATTTTGGCCGCCGCTATCTGATCTCCGCCAGTCATCGCCTGCACTCTGATGCACTTTCGGCGGAAGAAAATCGCGCCACCTACGGCAAGTGCAACAATCCTCACGGCCACGGTCACAATTACGTTGTAGAGGTGCTGGTAGGCGGAGCGGTGAATCCTGAAACCGGCATGGTGATTGATCTGGTTGCGCTCGATGATTTTGTGCAAACAAATGTGATCGACCGCTTTGACCACGCTAATCTCAATCTCGACCCGCTGTTTGTGAATCGCGTCCCGACGACGGAGAATCTAAGTAGAGAGGTCTTCGCATTGTTGAAGGACGCGCTGCCGGCCGGCAATCTGGAGCGAGTGCGCGTGGAAGAGACGGAGAACAATTTTTTTGAATGTGTCGAATGACACACGAATAAGCAAAGGTACATTACGCCCTATTCCCCACGGCGGAAGGATGAGGATCATGGCACAGCCGATAGCAGTGAGCAAGCCCGTTCGCCGGGCAGTTGAGGCGGATGAAGGCCTGAGCGCGTTCAGTACTCCCGAGATCTACCGCGAGATTCTGAGCCGGCTGGGCGAGGACCCCAGCCGCGAGGGACTGCTGGCCACGCCGGGTCGCGTGGAGAAGTCGATGGCCTTCCTGACCAAGGGCTACGATGAGGACCCGACAGAAATCCTGCGCGGGGCGCTCTTCGACGAGGACTACGACGAGATGGTCATCGTCAAGGATATCGAGATCTTTTCGCTTTGCGAGCATCACATGCTGCCGTTTTTCGGCAAGGTGCATGTGGCCTACATTCCCAAAGGAAAAGTCATCGGGTTGAGCAAGATTCCGCGCCTGGTCGAGGTCTTTGCGCGACGCCTGCAAGTGCAGGAGCGGCTTACGCGCCAGATTGCCGACGCCATTCAGCACGCCATCCAGCCGCAGGGCGTGGGGGTGGTCGTCGAGGCGCGTCACCTGTGCATGATGATGCGCGGCATCGAGAAACAGCACTCCTCGACGGTGACCAGTGCCATGGTGGGTTGCTTCCAGCAGAAGGAAACGCGCCTGGAGTTCCTCTCGCTGGTGCGGCGGCCCGACTC
>JBAVYF010000337.1:0-2872 GCA_049698655.1 Occallatibacter sp.
GGTTCGGTGAGCTGGTCGAGGGTGTGCTTTGGCGTGGCCCGCTCGGCCTTCAACAGCGCCTCTTGCACCGGCTCAATCTGGCTCAGGCGGTGAACCTGAAAACGGCCCACTTCGAGCGAGGGCATCCGGGCAAAAGCGCGCATCTGCGTGGCGTAGCGGGCGACACATTTTTCAACGGCCTGGCGCGCCGAGGCCTCCTTGTGGCCGGAGCCGCGACCGGCAAGAACCAGCGAGGCGGCCATGCGCTTGAGATCCCACTCGAAGGGGCCGCGGATGCTCTCGTCAAAGTCGTTGATGTCGAAGACCAGCCGGCCGTCGGGCGCGGCAAAGGCGCCCAGGTTGCGCACGTGGGCGTCGCCGCAGAGCTGACAGACAATGCCGGTCGAGGGCAGCACGGCCAGGTCGGCGGCCATCACCGGGACAGCGCCGCGAAAGTAGCCAAAGGGCGACTCGGCCATCAGCTTGTACTTGAGCTGGATGAGCGCGGGGACGCGGCCGTGCATCGACCGGGCGACAAGCTCGAGGATGGAAGCCTGCCTCGCCTTGGGTTTGAGCTCGTTGTGTTGCTGGCGGCCGACCTGCTTGCGACGCGTCTGGCCGAGGTTGCGACGTTCTTGCGGAGTAGCCCATTGCATGAGACGGAAGATACACCCTTGACCTGCGGCGCTGCAATCATGGAGATGGTATCTATGAATTTTACTTTGCTTCGACTGTGGTTCCCTTCTCCGCCGCCGCGCCACTGGGACGAAGCGTGACCCAGTCGGTTTGCACGCGGTCCCATCCCTGAATCAGGAAGCCGTAGGATTCGAAGAGATGGCGTATCTTCGGCCGCTGCCAACCGGCAATTTCCTCCAGGATCGGCACCAACGTTGGCAGGGCGTTGTCGCTGAGCACAGTCCGCTTGGCGATCTGCGCCACCAGCGCCGACTCCGAGACGGCAATGGTGAAGCCGTCGCGCCGGTTGACTTGTAGCATCACATGAATATCGGAGCTTCCGTCGCCCACGTACACCACATGGTCAGCGGGAACGCCAAGTTCTTCGATGAGTTGCTCCAGCCGCGTGACTTTTCCATAACCGGCAGTGGCGCGCACCAGGCTTTCTATCTCGCCTGAGGCCTTGTACTTGAACTCTGTGCCAAAGATGTGGTCCTGGGGCACAATCCCCTCGAGCGCCGACTGGATCACTTCCACCGGCGCCGCGGAGAGCACGTAAAAATCGAAGTGGAAGCCTTCGATCCGCCGGTCCAGTATTTCGTAGACCTGCTTGATGTTTTCCTTGAGACGGATGCGCTTGCCCACTTCAAACAAGTGCTCGCGCCGCACCTGCGAATGGAAGGCCGGATCGTGCAAGAGAAGATAAGATAGCTCTGCGCCTTGCTGGACAAGGTTCAGATTCGCCATGCCCCTGGCCTTGCGCTCGAACTCCGCCACGGAGATGCCGAGCATCTCGCTCAGCACATAGCCCGTGTCGTTGAACGTCAACGTCTTGTCGAAATCGCTGGCAAAAAGAAAATGTTTTCGATGTTCGGTAGCCATGTTTAATTTTAGAGCATTTGGAGAAACTATGTTGCCCTTGCAAATGACGGCCGCGTCAGAATCTGCTCTGAGGTTGTTGAAAGGTCTCGATCTTGAGACACGGAATCGCTGTGGACAATTTATTCGTTTGTTCACGGATGGCCGGAAATCCGGAAGTTAGTCATTCCATACATTCGTGTGGCACGGTGATTTACACTTCGTTTTGAGGCACTGTTCCCGCAAGACGCGCCTTCGACGCGCTACAATGCTCCACTCCCGGAGGAATATATCTTGACTCGTACCTCTGCTCTCCTGCTCTGCGGCATGGTTGCCGTTCCCTTTGCTGCTCTCCCGTTGGTTGCTCAAGCGCCGGCGAAGCCTCTGACTGTCGAGGCAATCTACGCGCATGGACCGCTGATCGGGCATCCGCCCGAGGGACTCACCTGGTCGCCGGATGGCAAGCACCTGACTTACATGAAGGACGGCGGTCTGGCAGACGTGGATTCCGCGACGGGCAAGGCGGAAGTGTTGGTGAGCCGGGACAAACTGGCTTCGTTCTCCGGGGCGAAGGGCTCGGAGACGGACCGCGACCATCGCGAGCGCTACAAGATGGCCAGCTACCTTTGGGCGCCGGATTCGGCGCACCTGCTCTTCGACGCGAATGGGCGGCTGTGGCTTTATGACCTGCACACGCTGGCAGGCGTGGAGGTCGGGGCGACCGGGGCGGCCTCGGGCGACGATCCGAAGTTTTCGCCTGACGGCGAATCGATCTCGTTCATCCGCGAGCACGGGCTGGCTGTGGTACGGCTGAAGGAGCCCGGCACGCCGATGACAGTGGTGGCTCCCTCGCCCAACAAAACCACACTCAACGGCGAGGTGGATTGGGTTTACGAGGAAGAGTTGGACGTGCGCAGCAATTATTTCTGGTCGCCGGACTCGAAGCAGCTGGCCTATCTGGAGATGAACGAGGCCGAGGTGCCGGAGTATCCGATCGCCGACTGGATTCCAACGCATGCAACGGTGGATGAACAGCGCTATCCGCAACCGGGCGACCCCAACCCCGCGGTGCGCGTGGGCGTGGTGAGTGCGCATGGCGGCAAAACAGTGTGGGTGAGTCTGCCGATTCGCGCGGGGCAGGACTACATTCCGCGCTTCGGCTGGGTGGATGCGAAAACCGTGTGGGTAGAAACGCTGACGCGCGACCAGAAGCATCGCGACCTTTACTTTGCCGACGCCTCGACGGGCCAGGCGCACACAGTGCTGCAACTCACGGACGATAAATTTTTCAATGACAAGTATGACGTTTGGGTGGGCGGCGGAAGCATCGTGCTGACCAATTGGGCGGACGGGCACAGTC
>JBAVYF010000338.1:0-5570 GCA_049698655.1 Occallatibacter sp.
TCCACGTGCTCCTCTGGTCCCTCGATCTCGATGGTCACCCCGTCGGTATCGTTGCCGACAAACCCCGCCAGACCCTCCTCCATAGCCAGCCGGTAAACAAACGGCCGAAACCCAACTCCCTGCACCACGCCGCACACCACGAGCGCTGCGCGCCGTTGCAGCGGAGCTTCGCGCGGTCCTTGTTTTGGTTGGGTTTTGTCCGTCAAGAGAAAGCCTCACACGGAGATCAGCATAGCGCATCGGCGCTTGCTCGCATCAGCGCCGTGAAGACAGACTTCAGACCCTGTCTCATACAGCACAGGATTCAGGCAGAAAAGGCATAATCTGGAATACGGGAGTTCCAACATGACAGGTAGCAGACGACTTGGAGCGGCACGAGCGATTGTGGCTGCCTTTTCCCTGGCCGTGCTCGGAGCCAGTGCAGTTCCAGCCCAGCAACCAGACTCCTCCGCGGTGATCCGAAGCGTTGACGCAGCAGTCAAAGCCAGGATCGACGGTATCGCAGGGTACACCGTTACCGAGTACTATGCCGTCTACAGAAACAATGACGAGACGCATCCAGCAGCTGAAATGACGGTCAAAACAGACTACCGCGAGGAGACCGGCAAAAGTTACACCATCCTCTCCCAGAGCGGTTCGGCGATCATAAGGAGCCTGGTATTGGGCGCGATCCTGGACACTGAAAAACGCATCAACCTGCCCGGCAATCGGGAGGGGTCGTGGCTTACCTCCGCAAACTATGAGATGAAGCTGAAGACGGGCACAATCGAACGGCTGGATGGAAGGGATTGCGTTGCCTTGGCCATCACTCCAAGGCGCAAGGCTCCCAACATGATAGAAGGAACCTTGTGGGTGGACGCAAAGGACGGTTCTATCGTCCGCATTGAGGGAACCGCATCCCAAAGTCCCTCCGTGTTTACCGGGCCAGCCCATGTGATGCGGCGGTACGCCAGCGTGAACGGCTTTGGCATGGCCACCCATGCCAGAGCCGTCTCCAACAGCTTTCTGTTTGGCCCGACCGTCGTCACCATCGACTATCGGGACTATCAGATTCAGCTTCGGCCGGCAAAGTGAGGGAAACCGGCTGCACACCGGCACTAATTCAGCCGGTTCTCCGATATACTGAGCTCTGTGACTCCAATATTCGGCGACTGGAAACTCGATGCCGCGCTTGGCTCCTGCCTGCTGCTGGGGCTGCGCCACGGCTTCGACTACGACCACCTGGCCGCCATCTCCGACATTACTGCCGTGCAGCGCAACTGGCGCAGCGGACTGCGGCTGGGGATGACCTACGCCCTCGGCCACGCCTTCACGGTGGCCGCGCTGGGCATTGCTGTTCTGGAGCTGCACATGGGCCTTCCCGAGGGGCTGGATCACTGGACGGAGCGTCTGATCGGGCTGACCCTGATCGTGCTGGGCATCGGGGTGGTGGCAGGGATTTTGCGCAAGGACGCGCACGGCCATTCGCACAGCCGCATCGAGAGCCGCCTGGCCATCGCTATCAACGGGGTGCTGTGGCTGGCCTGGCAGGTTCGCCGCTGTTGGAACCCTCTGGCCCCGCAACCCCAGCGTTTTCAGTGGATGTACAACGGGAAGTCGGTCTTCGTCATCGGCATCTTGCACGGTGTCGGGGCCGAGACGCCCAGCCAGTTGGCGCTGTTTTTTCTCACCGCCAACCTGGGCGGAACCTCCCGCGGCGTGATGGGCCTGGCGGCCTTCGCTATCGGCCTGGTGGCCATGAATGCGCTGATGACGGCGACGATGGGTGGTGCTTTCAACGCCAGCGGCCACCACCATCCCCGCCTCTACCACACCATCGCCTGGACCGGCGCCGCCTACAGTTGCATCATCGGCCTCATCTTCCTCTTTGGGATTTCAGGCCACCTGCCGCCGCTGGGATAATCAGCAGATTTTCCTTCCCAATGTGGGCGTTTTCCGCCCTTGCCACGGTGTGGAATCGATGACCACTCCACGTGACCGTGGTCACGGCCAGGAACAGGCCCGGACTTGTATAAAAAAGCCAGACATGGAGCCGGGCGGGGCGGCGCAATCGCTTTGCGCTGAGTTCCGTGTACGGGAGGGTTTGTGCCTGCATTCACACCTCCGCCGCTGCCCAGCGACGACAACCGATGGAAGATCGTGAACGGCACCATGCGCAAGAATGGGTTTGCCCGTCACGCGCTCATTGAAACGCTCCACACCGTGCAGTCTGCGTTCGGCTACCTGGACGACGACTCGATTCGTTTTGTGGCCCGCTCCCTGCGCGTGCCGCTGAGCCAGGCCTATGGAGTGGTGACCTTTTACCACTACTTTAGCCTCAAGCCGCCGGGCAAGCACACGGCGACCATCTGCGCCGGCACGGCCTGCTACATCAAGGGCTCCGACAAGCTGGTGGCCGCGGCAGAAAAGCGCCTGGGCATCCCTCGTGGACAGACCACCAGGGATGGCCAGATCAGTTTGATGACCGCCCGCTGCGTGGGCGCATGCAGCCGCGCGCCGGTACTCCTGTGCGACGGCGAAGTGGTGGGCGAGGTGACCGCTGAGCAGATGCTCGAACAACTGGAAAGGTGGGCTGTGGAATGACAATCGAAGAGCTCGAACAGATAGCCAAAAGCGCCTGCCAGGAAAACGAGAAATACGATTTTGAAGTGAACGTCTGCATGGACCTGGCCTGCATGAGCCAGGGCTCCGACCGTTTGCGGGAAGCACTTGTGAAGGCCGCCGGGGAATCGGACAAGAATGTGCTCGTCCGCCGCACTGGATGCATGGGCCCCTGCTCCGGCGGGCCGCTGGTTCGCGTGGACCCTGAGGAGACCCTTTATCACCATGTGAATGCCAGCCACGCCGAGGCAATTATAAAAAGCCTCGGCGGCAAACCGGTACCCGAGTTGCAGTGCGATTTGAACGATCACTTCGACAGGCAGGTGCGGGTGGTGCTGGAGAACGCCGGCCACATCGACCCAGAGAAGATCGACGACTACATTGCCCGCGATGGCTACAAAGCGCTGCTGACGGCGCTGACCGAAATGACGCCCTACGGCGTGATTCACCGCATCACCGAAAGCGGCCTCCGGGGACGCGGCGGCGGCGGCTATCCCACCGGACTGAAGTGGGGAACGGTAGCCAAGGCCGGCGGCGAGCTGAAGTACGTGGTCTGCAACGGCGACGAAGGTGATCCTGGCGCATTCATGGATCGCAGCGTGATGGAAGGCGACCCGCATCGCGTCATCGAGGGCATGGCCATTGCCGCCTACGCCGTGGGCGCCAGCAAGGGCTACATCTACGTCCGCGCCGAGTATCCGGTGGCCGTCTCCCGGCTGACCACCGCGCTGCGCGATGCCCGCCGCCGCGGCCTGCTGGGCAACGGCATCTGCAACACGCCCTTCAACTTCGATGTTGAAATCCGCCTGGGAGCAGGAGCCTTTGTCTGCGGCGAGGAAACAGCGCTGCTGGCCTCCATCGAAGGCCGGCGCGGCGCGCCCAAACCGCGGCCGCCGTACCCGGCGGTCAGCGGCCTGTGGGGCAAGCCCACGCTCATCAACAACGTCGAAACCTTCGCCAACATCGCTCCCATCGTCCGCAACGGCGGCAAGTGGTTTGCCAACATGGGCTCGGAGAGAAGCAAGGGCACCAAAGTCTTCGCCTTGACCGGCAAAATCGCCAACACCGGCCTGGTGGAAGTCCCCATGGGCATCAAGCTGCGCGAGATCATCGAGGTCATCGGCGGCGGCGTACCCGGTGGGCACACCTTCAAGGCGGTGCAAACCGGCGGCCCTTCCGGCGGCTGCATTCCGGCTGAAATGCTGGACCTCGGCGTCAGCTACGACGCGCTCATGGCGGTCGGCTCCATCATGGGCTCGGGCGGCATGATCGTCATGGACGACACTTCCTGCATGGTCAATGTGGCGCGCTTCTTCGTCGAGTTCTGCATGACCGAATCCTGCGGCAAGTGTATTCCCTGCCGCGCGGGCACGGCGCAGATGTTCACCCTGCTGAGCCGCATCTGCTCCGGCTCGGGAACCATGGTAGACCTGGACCTGTTGGTCAGCCTGTGCGAGACCGTCAAGGAAACCAGCCTCTGCGGACTGGGCATGACGGCGCCCAATCCCGTGCTCAGCACGCTCAAGTACTTCAGGAACGAGTACATCGAACACATCGTCAATAAGCGCTGTCCGGCCGGCGTCTGCAACATGGATTCGTCTGGGGATGCGCCTGTGCCTGAAGTTTCGCGGGAGGTGTTGGCATGAGCGAAAGCATGGGCGTCAAAACTCTGATCATCGACGGCCAGGAAGTGAGCGCCCGCTCCGGCCAAACCATCCTGGAAGTGGCGCGGGAGAACGACATCAACATTCCCACCCTCTGCCATCTGGAGGGCCTGGGCTCGGTGGGCTCTTGCCGCCTGTGCCTGGTGGAGATCAAGGGCAGCAACAAGCTGCTGCCTGCTTGCGTGGCCAACATCCATGAAGGAATGGAGGTCTCGACCGACACCGAGCGGCTCCGCAAGCACCGCCGCGTCATCCTGGAGTTGTTGTTCGCCGAGCGCAACCACATCTGCTCGGTGTGCGTCTCCAACGGCCACTGCGAGCTGCAGGAGCTGGCGCAAAACCAGGGCCTGACCCATATCAGCCTGCCCTATCGCAACCCCGCGCTCGCCGTGGATGCCTCGCACGAACGCTTCACCGTAGACCACAACCGCTGCATCCTCTGCACCCGTTGCGTGCGGGTCTGCGCGGAGATTGAGGGCGCGCACGTCTGGGATGTGATGGGCCGCGGCATCGACTCCATCGTCATCACCGATCTGCACGACAACTGGGGAGATTCCAGTTGCACCCGCTGCGGCAAATGCGTGCAGGTATGTCCTACCGGAGCCCTCTTCGACAAGAGCAAGATAGGCTCCGATCACCCCAAGTATCCTGATTTCTTGCCTTACCTGAACCTCATGAGGGAAGCGCGATGAGCAAATTGAAAGTGGCTACCGTGTGGCTAGACGGATGTTCCGGCTGTCATATGTCTTTCCTCGACATGGATGAACGGCTCCTTGAGCTGGCCAAGTTGATCGATGTTGTCTACAGTCCTCTCGTGGACGCCAAGGAATTCCCCGACGAGGTGGATATCGCTTTGGTCGAGGGAGCCGTAGCCTCGGAGGACGACGAAAAGAAAATCAAAAAGGTTCGTGCCCACTCCAAAATGCTGATCGCCATGGGCGATTGCGCCGTAGCCGGCAACGTGCCTTCAATGCGCAACCCCATCGGGCCGGAAGCGATTCTGAACCGGGCTTACATCGAGAACGCCAGCGCTCAGCCGCAGATTCCCTGCGTCGTGGTGCCCAAGCTGCTCAAGATTGTGCGGCCCATCCACGAGTTCGTGACGGTGGACGTATTCTTGCCCGGCTGCCCGCCCTCGGCCGATACCTTTCACGCAGCGCTGACCGCGCTGATAACCGGTGCGCCGCTGGATATTTCAGCTCTCACCCGTTTTGGAGCCTGAGTCCCCAGGAGCCCAATCATGACCCAGACGATCACCATCGATCCCGTTACGCGCCTCGAAGGCCACGGCAAGATCACCATCCA
>JBAVYF010000339.1:0-11910 GCA_049698655.1 Occallatibacter sp.
TATCGTTTGGGTGACTTGACGGGACCAGGAGGCGCAGCCAAGGGCAATCCAAGTTATGAAGTCATGGGGGTCACAAGATTCTGGCGGTATACAAAAGAGAAAATGGAAAAGCTCATCCTAGAGGGCCGAGTCGTCCAGACAAAGCCAGGAGCGGTTCCTTCGTACAAACGCTACCTAGATGAGATGGAAGGCGTGCCTATTCAGGACATTTGGACTGATATTGGACCTATTGGGGCACAGGCCCAAGAGCGCCTCGGCTATCCCACCCAAAAGCCCGAAGCCCTCCTCGAACGCATCATCAAAGCCAGCTCCAACGAAGGCGATCTGGTCCTCGACCCCTTCTGCGGCTGCGGCACCACCGTTCAGGTAGCCCAGCGCCTCAACCGCTGCTGGATCGGCATCGACATTACGCACCTGGCCATCGGCCTCATCAAAAAGCGCCTCTCCGATGCCTTCGGTCCGGAGATCAAATCCACCTATGACGTAATCGGCGAACCGACAGACCTAGCCGGTGCAGGCCAACTCGCCGCCGAGGACAAGTACCAGTTCCAGTGGTGGGAATTGGGCCAGGTGGGCGCGCGCCCCGCCGAGCAGAAAAAAGGTGCCGACCGCGGCATCGACGGACGCCTCTACTTTCACGACGACGAATCCGGTCAGTCAAAGCAAATTATCTTTTCGGTCAAAGCAGGCGGCGTGTCCGTGCCCCAGATCCGCGACCTCGCCGGTGTCCTCGGACGTGAGAAGGCTGAAATCGGCGTATTCATCACCTTCGAGGAACCAACTAAGCCAATGCTTCGCGAGGCCGCAGAGGCGGGCCTTTACAAGTCTGGACCACTCGACAAAGCCTCATATCCTAGGCTCCAAATTCTAACTATCCAACAGATACTCGATGGAAAGCAGCCTGATTACCCGCTCCGCCGCCATGATGCGACCTTCAAGAAAGCCCCGCGAAGCCGCCCTGCAGTAGCCGAGAACCTGTCCCTGCCGCTGCTGCCGCCGGAGTGATTAATCCGGAGGGAGGCGGGGGTTTCAACCCCCGCATAAAGCCAGCAGAATTAACTGGGGCTTTAGCCCCGGAGGGAATCTATCCTGTACGGAAGCACTTGTGCAGAGATTCCTTAGGGATTGGCAAACGCCCCGCCCGATTCGCGTAAAGCGGACCGAAATGGGGTCAAAAAACAGTCAAAATCGGGCCAAAAACGGCCAATTTTGAGCTATTTTTCGCACTTTTGGTAGGCATCCAATCGGAATTTTGCTGCTTTTCTGACGGCCCGCAAACCCGCTTTTTTGCGAAATGGCACCCGATTCTTCAGTTTGTAGGCTTGGAGCGCGACAGATTGCCTTCTTTATCTATGCTTGCAGGACTAGAAACGCCATCGCCTTGCAGTGCGACAAATTCGCTGCCGCAGCTGACCCGCCGACCCGCTGGCTTGCTGACTCGACCCGCCCGCCATTATCCTTCTTGTCGTGCCCAACACTCTCGTTGAATGTGTTCCCAATTTTTCCGAAGGCCGCGACCCAGCCAAGGTCGATGCCATTGTCGAAGCCATGAAGATTCCCGGCGTCTATCTCCTCGACCGCGAGATGGATTCCGACCACAACCGCTGCGTCATCACGCTGGTTGGCGAGCGGGAAGCCATTCAGGAAGCTGCGATTCGCGGCGTAGGCAAGGCCGCCGAGTTGATCGACCTCACCCACCACCAGGGCGCGCACCCCCGCATGGGCGCGGCCGATGTCATTCCCTTCATCCCCATCGACGGCGTGACAATTGAGGATTGCGTCGCCATGGCCCGCCACGTGGGAGCAGAAATCTGGAAGCGCTTCCAGATTCCGGTCTACCTCTACGAAGCCGCCGCCGCCACGCCCGAGCGGCAAAATCTCGAAAATATTCGCCGCGGCCAATTTGAAGGCATCCGCGACGAGATTGCCACCAATCCTGCCCGCAAACCTGACTTCGGCGAGCCGCGCGTGCATCCGACGGCCGGAGCCACCGTGGTGGGCGCGCGCAAGTTTCTGGTGGCCTACAACGTCTTCCTGAACACGCCCGACGTGGCCATCGCCAAAAAGATCGCCAAGGCCGTGCGCTTTTCCACCGGCGGCCTGCGCTTCGTCAAGGCAGCGGGATTCCTGGTGCGCGGCATGGCCCAGGTTTCGATGAATCTGACCGACTTCGAGCAGACCCCGGTGCATCGCGCCTTCGAGTTCGTGAAGCGCGAGGCCGAGCGCTACGGTGTGATTCCGGTCTCCAGCGAGATCGTCGGGCTGATTCCCAAACTCGCCTTGGAGCAGACCGCGGAGTGGTTTCTGCAGGTGGAGAACTTCGACTCTTCGCTGATCCTGGAAAACCGTCTGGCCTCGGTGATGAGCGGCAAGCTGGCCGTCGGCGGCCTTCGCGCCGGAGTCGAGCCTTTTATCGAGCAGCTCGCCGCTCCCACGGCAACTCCCGGCGGAGGCAGCGCGGCGGCGGCGGCAGGCGCCATGGCCGCCGGCCTCGCGGGCATGGTGGCGTCCATGTCGCGCGGCAAAAAGGCCTACCTGCAGTACGAAAGCCAGCTCAGCGAAGCCATCAGTCGGCTCACTCCGCTGCGCGAAGAGCTGAAAGCCGCCATCGACGCCGACTCCGACGCCTATAACGTCGTCATGAAGGTCTACAAATCGGCCAAGGAATCCTCCGACAGCGTAAAAGCAATCAACACAGCATTGCGCGAGGCGGCCGGCGTGCCTCTGGGCGTGGCAGAAAGAGCCGTCGAAGTAGCGCGGATCGCGGCTTCCTTGCAGCCGGTCACCAATCCGAATATGAAATCCGATCTGATCACCGCGATCGCTCTCTCAAGAGCCGCACTCGAAGGAGCGCTGGCGAACGTCGCCATCAATCTGGATTCAATCAAGCCGGCCTCGCCGGAGGACGAAGCCTACGTGAGCGAGACACGCAAACGCGCAGCGGCGCTGAAAGCATAAGTTCGATTTCTAAAGGAGAAATGCTAGCTCACCAATTCCCCGGCGCGAATCGTCTCCTTGCGCACGGTGAGCCGCTCGACTAACTCCGTCCGCACCTCGTAGCCGCGACCGGGAGTATCGGGAATAGCGATCTCGCCCGCCGCAGAAACCATCACCTCCGGCTCGATGATGTCTTCCGCCCAGTAGCGCGCCGAGGCGGAGACGTCGCCGGGGAGCGTGAAGTTTTCCAGCGTCGAAAGCGCGATGTTGTGCGAGCGTCCAACGCCCGACTCCAACATTCCGCCACACCAGACCGGAATGCCCCGCTCCTGCGCCGCGTTGTGCACGGCGATGGCCTCGCTGAATCCGCCCACGCGGCCCAGCTTGATGTTGATAATCCTGCACGACTCCATCTCGATGGCTGCCTGCGCATCGCGCCGGTTGCGGATCGATTCGTCGAGGCAGATGGGCGTGTGCAGACGCTTTTGCAGCATCGCGTGGTAGTAGAAGTCGTCGTGCCACAGGGGCTGCTCAATCATCAGCAGGTCGAAGGCGTCGAAGGCGGTCAGGTGGTCCGCATCCCTCAGCCGATAGGCCGAGTTGGCGTCGCAACTCAACAGGATTCCCGGCCAGCGGCTGCGCACCTGCTCGAAGACCTCTACGTCCCAGCCCGGTTTGCATTTGAGCTTAATGCGCCGATAGCCGGCCGCCAGTTCCTTCTCGACGATCGCCAGCAGCTCCGGAATCGTGGGTTGAATTCCCAGCGAGACGCCGCAGGGAATCTTCCTGCGCACTCCGCCGATCAACCGCGAGAGCGAAACTCCTTCGCGCTGCGCCTCCAGATCCCAGATGGCGTTTTCCAGTGTCGCCTTGGCCATGCGGTTGCCGCGCACCTGGCGGAAGATGCGCGGACACTCGCCGCCGTTCGCGGGCAACTCTGCCGCCAGCATCGGCCCCAGCTCCTGTACGATCACCTGCCAGGCGCTGCCGGTCGATTCCTCGGAGTAGAACGGATGCTCGCCCACTGTGCACTCTCCCCAGCCGGTCAGCCCCTCGGACTTGACCTCCGCCAGCAGGATTCTCCGCTCGCGGGTGACGCCGAAGCTGGTTTCAAAGGGACGCACCAATGGCAGATGCAGTTCGCGCAGGATGATGGCGTCGATTTTCATGTTTTCGATCCTTGGGATTTAAGGCTGGCTTCGGCCTGGGTAAGGGGACCCAGTTCGAAGACTCCATTTCCTTCCGCATCCCGGATGAAGCCCACCACAGCCAACCCCTGGGAAAACGCCTGTTGAAACCGTCGGCGGTTCTCCATTTGAACGATGAGGGCGCGTTCCCGGTCAGCCTCCGAGGCCCTCCACTCGGAGATGGATGCCGGAACCGGAATCCGTTCCTGAATTTTTTCCTCGATAAAACGCGGCCCCGTAGGACGGCCTTCCAGAGCCGCCTCTACCCTGGGCGAATCGAGCCGCCACTCGGCCACCAGGCGGTCCGTCGGGAGCCCGCCTTGCAGACGAGATGAGGATACGCCATAGAAATTCTCCTCATACCGGCAGGCGATGGCTCCCAGCTTGTGGAGATTGAGGTAAGCGTTTTTGATCTCCAGCGGATCGAAGGTCCATTCCATGTGGCGGATGCCGCACGCCAGCGCCTCCCGGCGCTGTTCCAGCTTCAGTTGCGCCCCTAGTCCACGATTCCTGTACCCTTCGCGCACCGCCAGCATGTGGGAGTGGAGATAGGCCCACGGCCCGCGCTCGGAAATCTTCATTCCCGGCCACGACAACGCAAACCCCACCAGCGACTCCGGCCCGCCCTCGGGCGTTCGACCGGCAAGCTCTGTATCAAAGGCGCCGATGACCTGACCGCCGATCTTCTGCGCCAGCAGAAAGGCCTTGCGCGGTAACACGTCGCTCATGTCGTAGCCCCAGGTCTCGATCTCCAGTTGGACGCAGGCCTCCAATTCGTCAAAGCCCGCGCAAGCGCGAATCTCAATCATGACTGCGCCTCCGGACCGTCCTCCGCCAGCTTCCGCTTCGCTCCCGCCCACAACGCCTCCAACTCATCCGGGGAAAGCTCTTCCAAAGGCCGCTCCGAGGCCTGTTCCATCGCGCGAAATCGTTGCCTGAAGCGCCGGTTGCAGCCGCGCAGCGCCATTTCCGCATCCACGCCCAGATGCCGTCCCAGGTTGACCACGGTAAACAGCAGGTCGCCCAGCTCCGCCTCGACAGCAGGCTTGCGTTCCGGATCGTCTGAAGCGGCCTCGGCCTCCAACTCCGCAGTCTCCTCGGCCAGCTTGGGCAGCAGGTCGTGCCAGTTTGGCCAGTCGAAGCCGGACTTCCGCGCCTTGGCGCCTAGCTTGGCAGCCTCAGCCAAGGCCGGCATCGCCCGCTGCACTGAATCCAATCTCGACGCCAAAGGCGCGCCCGCTGCATGCAATGCCTTTTCCGCCAGCTTGATCTCTTCCCAGTTGCGCAACACCGCAGCAGACGATCCCTCGACCGCAGCATCGACAGACGCCCGGTTGCCAGCCGCCCGCGAAGCCTCCTCGCCAAAGACGTGGGGATGCCGCCGCACCAGCTTGTTGTTCAGGTGGTCGAGCACATCTTGGATGCTGAAGTGGCCGTCATTGGCCGCCATCTCGGCATAAAAGAGCACCTGAAGCAGCAGGTCGCCCAGCTCATCGGCCAGGTGCGGCCAGTCGCGCCGCTCAATGGCGTCGAAGACCTCGTAGGTCTCTTCCAGCGTATATTTGCGAATGGAATCGAAGGATTGCTCGCGGTCCCACGGGCAGCCGCCGGGAGCCCGCAGCCGCGCCATGATGGCGACCGACTGCTCAAACAGAGCCGCCGCCCGCACCGGATCGGTTGCGATTTGCGGCGCGGAAGCCTGCTCGGTCGAACGTTCAGGCGAAAGGTCCATGCACCTTCAGTCTACCTTGCGGCGGAGTGGCGGCGATATACTCAACCTCGACTATGATTCGCATTCTGGGAACGATCTTTGCGGGGCTGTTGGGCCTAGCCTTCGGCAGCTTTTTGAACGTCTGCCTGAGCCGCTGGCCCGCAGGCGAGAGCATCGTCCGGCCGCGCTCCCATTGCCGTCAGTGTGGCCGCACGCTCGCTTGGTGGGAGAACGTGCCGCTGGTCAGTTGGCTCGCGCTGCGAGGCCGCTGCCGCACCTGCCGCGCCTGGATCGGCTGGCGGTATCCGTTGGTGGAGCTGGCGGTGGGTATTCCGTGGGCAATCTACGGCTGGAGAGAGTCAATTGCTTTACTGAACCCTGATTTGCCCGCGCAGATTCTCTACAATTCCGCGAATGATGCATCCAACTCCGCGCATGAACTCTACAACTCACTGATTTTCGTTGCCGGAAAGCTGCTTCTCTGCTGGCTTTTGGTGGCGCTGGCTTCACTAGACGCCGAGTTTCTCTGGCTTCCAGACTGGATCACCTTGCCGGGAACCGCGTTGGGATTCGGCGTTTACGTTATGCGGCTGATGCTGCTGAAGCATTGGGGAATCCTCTACCTGCGCCCTTACGGTGTCCTTGGCTACGCATTTCAGTGGCTGCTTGGCATCCTAGCCGCCGCCGGCCTCATCCTGCTCATCCGCTGGCTTTACTGGCTGATTCGCCGCCGCGAGGGCATCGGCCTAGGCGATGCCAAGCTGATGGCGTTGTTGGCCGCCTGGCTCGGCCTTCCCGGCGCACTGCTCGCCTTTGGGCTGGGCGTAGTACTCGGAGCTTTGGCCTCCCTCGTTTTGCTGGCCGTCCCGTCCGCGCGCAGCGAATCCGGAACCTGGGCGCTCAGCAAGCTACCGCTGGGCACATTCCTATGCATTGGTGGCATCGTCAGCAGCCTATGGGGACAGACCATTCTCGCTGCATATCTCCGCTGGGCCGGCTTCTGATGAAGCAGCCGCACAAGCCGGAGCTTTACGCTCCGGCTTGACGCGCTACCTGTCGGTGCAAGAGTAGCAAGGGTCAATGGAGGCCTGGATCAGGGGCGTATCCGCCAGCCGCGCGCCCTTTACCATCCAGCGGATGGCCGGCATCACGGCAAAGGTCGGCGTACGCACATGCACCCGGGCGGGGTTTCTGGAACCCTCTCTCCAGGAGACGCTGTACATGACCTCTCCGCGTGGCGCCTCGACGCGGGCTATGGACGTTCCCGTGATGAAGGAGAACTTGTCGTCGGCAGTGTGAAACTCGCCGGGAGGCAGCTTGGCGAGCGCCTGCCTTAGAATCTTGCAGCTTTCCATAATCTCGAGTGCGCGCACCAGCAGGCGGGCGCGCACGTCGCCATCCGGCTGAACGGGAACGTCAAATTCCATCTCGGGATAGGCTGCGTAGGGTGCTGCGCGGCGCAGGTCCTGGGGCAGCCCGGAGGCTCGCGCCACAGGCCCCACAACGCCGCAGGAGATGGCTTTCTCTGTGGTCAGCACGCCGATGCCCGCGCAGCGCGAACGCGCCGTTCTGCTGGTGGTGAAGATGGGGATGACGGTGCGCGCCATCTCCAGCTCCAGCGCCTCGACCATCTTGAGGATCGCCTGCGGATCGGTGATGTCGCGATTGACCCCGCCGATGCGGTTCATTGAATAGTTGACGCGGTTGCCGCTGATGGCCGCAAGCACGTCCATCACCTTTTCGCGAATCTCGAAGCAGGTCATGAACATGGTCTTGAAGCCCATGAGCTTGGCCGCGATGCCTGCCCAGAGAACATGCGAGTGCAGCCGCTCCAGCTCCGCCATAATGACGCGAATGTATTGCGCGCGCGGCGGCGGCGTGAGGCCGGTAAGCCCCTCCATCGCCTGGCAAAGAGTTAGTGTGTGGATGAACGAGCAGATGCCGCAGACCCGCTCCATCAGCGCGACGACCTGAATGTAGTTGCGCGTTTCGGCCAGGTGCTCGATGCCGCGGAAGTTGAACCCGATATGCAGCTTGGCGTCTATTACGGTCTCGCCTTCGCAGATCAAATCCAGCTTGTAGGGTTCTTCCAGCGCGGGGTGATAGGGACCCATGGGAATCTTGTAGCTCATTTTTTCTCCTCGCGCAGGTTCACGCCCAACGTCTCTCCCTGGCGCAGCAGCAGGGGTTCGTAATCTCGGCCCGTAAAGTCTATGCCAAATCCTTCATGAATCTCGCGCTCGATCCAATCCGCGGCCTCGCACAGGTCGTAAATGCTTTCGATTGAGTTGCCCGCAAGCTGAAAGGAAAAGCCCAGCAACTGGCCATTGAGGTCCCAGTGGTACTCCAGGCGGAAGCCCTCTTCTTTGGGAAGCTGATAGGCAGTGATGGTGATGAAGCGCGCATGAAATTCGTTCATTGCCTTGGCAAGCTCGCGAACATTCACTAAGCCCAGCGTGAGCCAATGCACGCCGCCCTTTTCAACCCAGGGTTCCGTGATCCCCAGTTTTTCCGAGATGCTTTCGAGCGGCGTCATTGTGCGCCTCCAGGGACAGGGTTGGCCGCTTGCTCGGAGACGGCAGCCGGCGGTACTGCCGCGACCGGCCGCGGAGTGGGTGGCTTGCGGGCAACGGTGTAGGAGTGTTTCAACGCGCCAATGGTCATATACACGGGTGGACATTCCGAGTCCTGGCTGAGCGCATGGGTTTTGCAGCCTTCCACGCAGCGCCCGCAGAAGGTGCATTGGCCGGGATCGTAGCTCCAGGTGAACTCGCCCTTGCCGGTCTTGAACTCGATGGCGCGCGGGCTGCAGCGCATTTTGCAGATGGCGCAGCCTGTGCAGAGCTCTGGATCGAAGCGCACCAGGCCCCTGTAGTGTTCACTGACTTCGGGGCGTTGGGGAAAGAGCATCGTCCGCGAACCGCCCCACAGGTTCTTCCACATCATGGTCAGAATGTTCATGCTCTAAACCTCATAAAAAGCGCGGAGGCAACAGCCAGCACCGCGAAGATGATTGTGCATTGCCAGTAAAAGCGCACCGTTGTATCGATCTGCAAGCGCGCCGTGGCCGCTGCCACCACCGACAAGAGCAGTACGATGAAAAATGAGAGCGCGACGAAAACCAGTGCGCCGAGCCACCAAAAGGTGAAGGCCGGAGCAATCAGCGTAGCCACCAGGCCGGTTGCCGCAACCCATTCCAGCCCATGCGAGAGCTCCCACATGGCCAGTTCAGGCCCTGCGTACTCGACCATGGGACCGGAGTAAATCTCCTGCTCGGCGTTGGGCAGGGAGAAGGGATTCAGATGCAGTTTCGCGGGCAGGCAAACCAGGATGGCGGCAATGCCCAGCCAGCGCAGCGGCGAGGCCGGCAGTTGCGCCAATGCCTCGAGCCGGAAGGTGTGCTGCGAAGCCGCAATGGAGAGGATGGCCAACAGGAAAACCACGTTATAGGAGACGCTGAGAACAGCCTCGCGCGCCGAGCCTATCTCCCCGAAGATAGAGCGCGAGCTGAAGCCCGCTGCGATGATGCACATGGAAGGGACTTCCAGCAGCGCCAGCAACAGAATCAGGTCGCCCTGGAAGCCGCCGGAGGCGGGCAGCACGGGCAACAGACCCACCGCGCCCGCCGCCGCTGAAACCGCAATCAGCGGCCAGGCCTTCATCAGCAGGCCGCCCACGCCGCTTCGAGGAGGCGTGCCCTTGCCCAGCAGCTTGATGAAATCGTAAAACGGCTGCATGAAGGGAGGGCCGATGCGGCCCTGCATCCGCGCCACCGCCTTGCGTTCCACCCAGAGGAAGAACCATGCGGCGGGAACGGCGAACAGAAGGCCGGGAAAGATGAGCAGGCGCGCTAATGCAGTCATCAAATTCATAGCTGGACCTCGCTGACCGCGGCGCTACTGGCTGCGGCCTTGGCGGCGCATCCGCCTGCGCACTCGGTTGCACAGTCGGTTCCGGGTACGCATACCGGCTCGACGGGCAACTTTTTCGCGGCTCTATTGGCCAGTATCTCCGCGGCCTTGGCCACGCCCAGCACAATGGCGTCGGGACGGGGCGGACAGCCGGGGACGAAGACATCAACCGGGATATGCCGGTTGAGCGGCCCGGCAAGCGTCCGGCTGTCGATGAAGACATTGGTAGTCGCCGGGCAGGAGCCGATGGCCACCACGGCCTTGGGCCCGTAGACCTGCCCGTAGACCGTCTTGATGGCCTCGACAGCGTTGTGGGTGACAGGGCCGGTGATGCAGAGAATATCGGCGTGGCGCGGGCTGCCCTCCAGGCGCACACCTAGCTGCTCGGCATCGTAACGCGGCGTGAGGCTGGCCACCAGCTCGATGTCGCAACCGTTGCAACTGCCCGAGTTCATATGAAAGAGCCATGGGCTGCGGCGCCGGCAATAACACATCAATTTGTTCCAGAGTTTCATGGTCTTCCCCCAAGCAGCATTTGCAGCGCATCCGGCCAGATGCCGCCAGCCAGCACCAGCACCACGAGCGCAACGATCACGGCCTGCAACAGGAACGGCTCCTTCCGCGGCGGTGAATCAGCGTGCGGCGGAGTTGGATCATGTGCCGGTCCCCACCAGATGCGGGTCAGAGCCAATGTATAGGCAATCAGCGCGAAGATCGACGAGAGAATGAAGATTGCCGCCAGCGGCCAGCCGATCTGTACGGCCGTTTCGTAAAGTCTCCAGCGTCCGATGAAGCCCATGGTCGGCGGAATGCCCAGCATGGCCAGCATGCCAAACAAGAATCCAAAGGTAGCGACCGGGTAGCGCGTAGCCAGGCCAGTGTGCTCTCCGTCCAGCGCGCCGTCGGCCTCGGGGCCGCTGAGGCAGATGAAGAGCAGCGCCTTGGCCAGGGCATGAGTCGCGGCGGCAAAGATGACGCCTTTGGCTCCGAGGGCGTTCATGGAAGCGACTCCCAGCAACAGGAAGCCGATGTCCTCAACCGTTGATAGCACCAGCAGTCGCTTGAGGCTGCGCTGCGTGAGCATCAGCAAAGCGGCGAGGAAGGACGTGGCAGCGGCCGCTCCTAGCAGAAATCCCTGAGGAGTTAGCAAGGCCGGAGAGGTCTGAGTGGCAACGTAGAGTTCGCCGAAGGCTGCCATATCGACGACCGCAATAATCAGGCCCAGCACCAAGGCCGGAACTTCGTCGGCCAGACTGAGCAGCCAGAAGAAGAGAGGAACCGCGGCCAGCTTGACGCAGACGCTGGTGAGCAATAACGCACGCGCCCAATCCGGCTGCCCACGCTCCATAAACAGGTCGCTCGAAATCAGTGACACGGCGGAGATGAGGACAACGGCGAGGTAGGTCAGCTTTGCGGCTTGAGTTCGCGCGCTTTGCCAGACCAGCGCCACGGTCAACAGTGCGCCGAATTCCAACAGGCCAAGACGAAGCCAATGATCTACAACAACCAGACCGGCCACAGTTGCCGAACTGATGAGAATCATCAGAGGTACATACAACTGCGGTATATAACGGCGAGTCGCTTTGCTGAAGAGCGCAGCCAGGACCAACGCAATTGAAGCCACGGCGCAAGCCAGAACCAGCAGCAATGGCATCGGAGGCGATGGAAGAGTCTGGAGGCCCGCAATCGTTGGAGTAAACCAGCGCGCGGCAGTAAGCAGCACAGCCCCCAGCACTATGACCAGCGCCAATGCCCGCCGCTCCATCCAGCCAACCACCACACCCAGTCCGCGAGAAACCGCCTGCAATCCGCTCCAGACGCCCAGATAAACAGCGTCCACATTCGACCACTTGAAGAACTCATGCCAGTTTTGCAGGAAGATCGAGGAGAAATCCCCCGCCGTCAGCCGTCCTTCAGAGGAAAGCGGCTCGCCGCCAGTAAAGATTCCACCACCCCCGGCCAGCGCCGCGCCGCCAGCAACCGTGGCCGGACGCGAAACACGCGCAATCGCGTAGATCAGCCCGCCGAGAACCAACGAAACCACGGCCAGCACCAAGCCGCCCATGGTCGAGAAGCTGCCCGCATCCGCCGAGAACCCAAACCACGTCACCTGTACCGCGCTGAGTTGAAGCGCGTTCAGAATCGGATTGAGAAGATAGTTGAC
>JBAVYF010000340.1:0-16905 GCA_049698655.1 Occallatibacter sp.
GTGCGCCGCTGGATATTTCAGCTCTCACCCGTTTTGGAGCCTGAGTCCCCAGGAGCCCAATCATGACCCAGACGATCACCATCGATCCCGTTACGCGCCTCGAAGGCCACGGCAAGATCACCATCCAACTCAACAGTCAGGGCGAGGTGGAAGACGCGCACTTTCACGTCACGCAGGTGCGCGGTTTCGAAAAGTTCTCCGAAGGCCGGCCGTTTTACGAGATGCCCAGCCTGACGGCGCGCATCTGCGGCATCTGCCCGGTCTCGCACATGTTGGCCTCCGCCAAAGCCTGCGAAGCCATCATGTCGGTCCGCATTCCTCATACCGCCGCGCAACTCAGGCGGATATTGAATCTGGCCCAGTTGGTCCAGTCGCACGCCCTCAGCTTCTTCCATCTCTCGTCTCCTGATTTGTTGCTGGGCATGGAATCCGACCCCGCCGCGCGCAACATATTCGGCGTGGCCGCAGCCCGCCCCGACCTGGGCCTGGCGGGCATCGGATTGCGCCGCTTCGGCCAGCACATCATCGAGTTGCTCGGCACCAAGCGCATCCATACCGGCTGGGTCGTTCCCGGCGGCGTCACCGAGCCGCTCTCTTCAGCCCATCGCGACGAAATTCTGGCCATGATCCCCGAGGCCTACGCCAACCTCGGCCTGGCGCTGACCGCCTACAAACAGATCGCCGCCAGCTTCAAGCCGGAGATCAAGGTATTCGCCAACTTCCCCTCGAACTACATGGGACTTATCAACGAGGACGAATCCATCGAGTTCACCGACGGCGCGCTGCGGCTGATCGATCCCAAGGGCGCAATCATCGAGGACGGCATCACCGCCAGCCGCTTCACCGAGGTGATTGGCGAGGCCGTCGAAAACTACAGCTACACCAAGTTCGTTTACTACAAGCCGCTCGGCTATCCCCAGGGCAGCTATCGTGTCGGCCCGCTGCCGCGGCTCAACATCGTCAAGTCCATGGGAACGCCGCTCGCCGACAAGGAACTGGCCGAGTTCAAGCAAATTTCCGCAGGTCCCATCGAGAGCTCCTTCCATTACCACCATGCGCGCCTCGTCGAGGCCCTCTACGGCATCGAGAAGATCGAACAGATCCTCACCGACCCGCTCATTCTCGACAAGCACGTGCGCGCCACTGCGGGCGTCAATCGCCTCGAGGGCGCGGGCCAGATCGAAGCTCCGCGCGGCACGCTCAACCACCACTACAAAGTGGACGAGAACGGCAAGATTACCTGGGCCAACCTGGTCGTCGCCACCGGCCATAACAACAACGCCATGAACAAGGGCGTTCTTCAGTCGGCCAAAGCATACGTCAAGGACGGCAAGTTCACCGAGGGTGCTCTCAACCGCGTCGAGGCTATGATCCGCGCCTTCGATCCCTGCCTCAGTTGCTCCACTCACGCCTTCGGCCAGATGCCCTTGGTTCTCACGCTGCTCTCCGCCGACGGCGAGGTTGTGGATCAGTTGATCCGGTAAACTTCGGGTTTTGGAGTTCGTCCTTTCCCCGGTCTCAAAATCGAGACCGGGGGTACCCGTAACCTCCCCAAATACCAACCAATTTGGTGGTAGATTGAAATGTAGGCAAACTGTCTGGATGGCGAAACTTGAGGAGGGTCGATGATCAATCGATTGGCGATTCTGAGCGCAATCTTATTGGCGAGTGTAGCCTGCACAACTCCACTGTTTGCTTCCGGACAAAAAGCGCCGTCTTCGACAACCACGCCCCAAGCGCAGCCTCCGAAGATCACCCAAAAAGTGACTTTTCAAGGCTCGTGCAAGGGCAATATCGCTGATAGTGACGGTATTCCAGTAATAACGGCATTGACACCCCCACGCGACATTTTGGCGTTGGCCCAACGGCTGAGAGCCGAAAATCCAAATCAGACGTTGGACAACGGTACCGGCTTGATATGGAAAACGCAACCGCTTTCCTGTGATTCGGTTCTTGTCGTCGAATCGAACGATTACAAAGGTCATACGTTCATATCGTTTCTAAACGACCCCAAGAATTCCTTCATCGGGATTGAAGGTCCGGTGATGCAGAACGGTGATGGTTCTTTCACCGTGCTGATCGCCAAATCTCTCATTTTGCCTGATGGTACTACACACTCGCTTCTTGATCCAACACTTCAGACTACCGAGTGTCAAATCTACTCCTCACATGCTCACTATTTGGTGAAACAAATTCACTCTAGAGATTTTATGGCTCAGGAGCAACAGCAAAACGAACAAGCGAGAAGGTTGTTAGCTAAAGCCCAGGCTAGGTGGGCGAGCCACATCATCAAGATTACGTGCAGTGTGCGAATGAAAACCCCTGATGGACACCTCACCAATGTAAACGTGGAATTCGATGTGACGCCCCGTCCGCCCTGGGATTATACCGAACCGGAACCCATGCCCTGATGCCCTGCGGAAGCCTTCCCCTCAGCACAAGCAGAAAACGATAATCTTCCGCAATCACCTTCAATGGAATCGATCAGACTCTGGGCTTCATGGATGAGAATGGGAAAGGCAGTTGAGGTTTACGCATCCCATGTCTCAAAATCGAGACATGGGTCACCCATTCATTTCTGGATGGTCAGTTCTGGGCCACTCGCCAATCTTGATAGCTACATAGGAGGCAAGTGAAAATGAAGAACGAGAATAGTTCTTTTCCCGAGACTCATGGGAATCCATCAGAATCGCCTTCTGTTTTGAAGAAACTGGAGTTCTCTTGTACCGATACTCTGAATGCGTGGGGCGGCATCGACGTGATGCCGCAACTATTGCGCGCAATGAAAACAAAAGATCCTACGTTTTATGCGCGGATGCAAGTATTTTATTCGGCGCTAAATCATGATAGTATCCTAAGCGACCGGTGCAGCTCTTGCATATTATTAGACCTGTTCTTCGGGATGGAATTCTTAGGAGTGAATCCGCTCAGGGTAACCGAAGAGATCTGGTCACTTGAGAGGCAGGGAATCAGCCAGACCAAACCAGCAACACAATTCAGGGGTTCTCATCTTTGTGGTCTCTGGCACAAGCACTACATGAATGGAGATATTGCCTCGTTGGCTCACAATGTAAAAAACGCACTCAATGAATATAGAATCCCCTTTTTTGATGAAAAAATGAGGGAAGCTCAAATCGCTGGCAAAAAGAAATCAGTTGCAAAAAAAGATCTAACGAAAATTGTTAATGATGTTCTCACAAATAATCTTGCCAGAAGAAGAAACGAAGGGAAAATGACCGGAGAATGGATAATCTATGCCCAACGTGAAGGTAGGAATTTTTATCTATGTCTTGCCAAACATGATGACGGAGATGAGAAAATTCGAGAAAAAATTGAACGAATCTGCCTTTGGGAGTTCCCTTTTTTAAAAACATTATCTAAGCCTGAACTGAATGGACGTTCGCCAACTCAAAACCCAAAAAAGTGGTAATTGACTTTACAAGGTGCATCCATGACTCAACCTCAAGCCCGTTGCCTGATACTTGCCTGCGGCAACACACTCCGCGGGGACGACGGCGTCGGGCTTTGGCTTGCCGAGTGGGCCGCACAGCGCTTCGCATCACAGCCCAGCGTGCGCGTCATCGCCGACCACCAATGGACTCCCGAACTCGCCGAAGACGTTGCCCACGCCGAATCCGTCCTGTTTATCGATTGTTCCATCGATTCCGAAGCCGGATCGGTCCTGCTGACGACCGTTGAGCCGGCCGCCGGCGAAAGAGAACACGCGACTCATCACCTGGGCGCTGCCGAACTGCTCTTGCTGGGCCGCAAACTTTACGCTTCCCTGCCCTCGAATGCACTGCAACTGACCGTCGGCGCCGGTTCAACCGAGTTAGGCGGAGTCTTCAGCTCCGCCGTGACCGCTGCGCTTCCCATCGCCTGCCGCCTGATCGAAGAGACTGTTCTGCGCCTGCTCAGCGACGGGTAACTTACCAGACCGCTTCCGTCGAGCTTATACGATGAATCTCGAATACGTAGGCATACTTGCCGGGAAGATGTTCTGGCAACTGGACCTGCAACTTGTCGCCTGCAGCATTGGCTTTCAGCCGTTCTTGCCGCCCGCCCGCGCCGAGAAGATAGACCCTGAAGTTCGGTGACCACTTGATATCCTCGATCGTCATCGTCCGCGCCTTGGGAGTTCCCAGCACGATCACATTGACATGGCCTTGCCATGTGAAGCGCAGATCGTCGCCTTCAGCCGTCTTTCCCTCCGCGCGCTCCCATGGGACCGTATCGTAAATCGCCGCTCCGTTCTGCTTGAGCCACGCGCCCAGCTCCGTTAGCCGCTCCATCTGCACCGGCGGAATGGTTCCATCGGCCCCCGGACCCACATCCAGCAGCAGGTTTCCGTTCTTGCTCACGACATCTACCAGCAGCGCGATCAGATCGCCGGCAGAGATTGTCTCCGCCTCGCCCTCGGCGCGATTGTAACCAAAAGAACGGCCCAGCCCTCTGCACTCCTCCCACTTCTTCTTGCTGATCTGGTCCGGCTTTTCGTACTCCGGCGAACTGAAATCCGCGTGTGCAATGCCGAAGCGGTCGTCGATGGCTCCGTCCGGAACCGCGTTGTAGTAGTCGGCCTCCACCTCAAGCGCCTTGCCGGTCTTCGGCCAGTCGATATCGTTCCAAAGAATCGAGGGATGATAGCGCTCGATCAGCTCGTGAATCTGCGCGTTGGCGTACTTGCCGTACTCCTCGCTCTGCGGCTTCACGGTCTCATAGTCGGCCGCCGTCCGTATCGGACCCGGCACAAAGGTCCAGTCGTACCCGCCGGAGTAGTAGAGCCCCATCTTCAGGCCCTGCTTCCTCACTGCATCCGTCAGTTCGCCCACGATGTCGCGCGCGGCGTGCTGCCGGTCCGCCGGAAGCGTGGGATTGGGGATCGAGCTGGGCCACAGCGTAAAACCCTCATGATGCTTTGAAGTCAGCACGACATATCTTGCACCAGAGTTCTTGAATATCTTGGCCCACTCATCCGGCTTCCATTTTTGAATCTCGCGGTTGAAGACCGGCGCGAAGTCGTAATAGTTGTAGTTCGCGCCGTAGTGTTCGCGATGGTAGGCCTGGGTGGGCGAGCCGTCGATGCGCATGGTGTTGTAATACCACTCTGCGTATGGATTGTTTCGGATGTAATCGGCCGACGAGAAATCGTGGCCGGGATGCGACAACGGAGCCCAGCCCGGCACCGAATACAGCCCCCAGTGGATGAAGATGCCCAGCTTGGCGTGGGTATACCAGAAAGGAACCTTATGCTGGTCAAGCGACGCGATCGTCGGCTCATACTTTACCGGAGTCTGCGCCACGCACAAGCCGCACATCCCCACAAGTGCTCCTGCTATCTGTCCGATAAGCCACTGCCTGCGCATCATTTTCCCCCCCTCCTTGCAACCCGAATCAACTACTGCGACAACCCGAACATCAAATTGCTTACACCGAATCATAATCAGTGTGCGCGAAGCTGCCAACCCTGCACAATAGCCCCCTTGAAACGTCAACGGCGGCCGCACCGAAGTGCATCCGCCGTTGACCTGCAAATGAGTTGAATTTTCCCTTAGAACGCACCCACCGTCTGGCGCAGGCTATAGGAGCTGAGTGTCTTGATGTAGTTGCCGCGGTCGAAGGGAGAGGTATCGGGCACGGAGCGGCGGCTGAGGCAGCCGCGGGTCTCCCATAGCGAGGTGTACTCGCGCCTATCCAGCCAGCAGCGCATATTGTCCAGCACTCTCTTGATGTGCTCAATGCCGTGAATGTGCAAGGCTGACGTCATCATCGCGATGCCGGCCCCTGCCATGATGCATTTGAGCACGTCTTCTGCGGAGTGAACGCCGCCCGTGATGGCCAGGTCGAGGTTTACGTGGCCATACAGGATCGCCGCCCAGTGCAGCCGCGGCAGCAACTCCGAGGGCTTGGAAAAGTGGAGAGTGGGCTGGACTTCCAGGGTCTCGATGTCAAAGTCGGGCTGATAAAAGCGGTTGAACAGCACCACGCCGCGCGCTCCCGCATCCTCCAGCTGGCCAATCAGGTGCGGCAGGCTGGTAAACCACTGAGACATCTTCACCGCGACCGGCGCCTTGACCGAGGCAGTGACCGCCGCCACCAGGTCCAGCAGTTGGCGCTCCATATCCTCCGAGGTCCGGCTCTTGTCCGTAACCAGCGCATAGGTGTTCAACTCGATGGCGTCGGCGCCGGCCTGCTCCATCTCCTTGGCAAACCGCACCCAGCCGCCGGTAGTGGCGCCATTCAGGCTGCCTAAGATCGGGATTTTCACCGCCTCCTTGCAACGCCTCAGATGCTCCAGGTAAACATCCTGTGTCATGCGGTATTCGCTGAAATCGGGCAGGTAGCCGAGCGATTCGGCAAAGGACTCCGTGCCCCTCGACAGGTCGTCATCCAGAGTCCCCGACTCCAGTGCCAGTTGCTCCTCGAAGAGCGAGTGAAGCACGATTGCCGCGGCGCCGGAATCCTCCATGCGGCGAACGTTATCAAGGTTCTCCGAGAGCGGCGTGGAGGAGACCACGATAGGACCGTTCAATTTCAAGTCAAGATACTTTGTGGAAAAATCGATCATTCCGCACCTCCGGCGGCCTGGGCCGCCAGCTTCTCTTCTGGCTTGTCTTCCGGCTTCTCCGCGGGAGCGATGTTCGGCGTTTCGCCACGTCCGGGCATGGCGGCCCGCGCGGAGTAGACGCGCCACTGGCGCTCCACATCATCCTGCGCTTCAGCGAGCAGATTCGCGGCCAGCTCCGGATTGCTGCGCGCCAGCATCGTGTAACGCGCCTCGCGATAGGCGTACTCTTTGAGACGGATCGACGGCGCCTTGGAATCAAGCTGGAAGGGATTCTTGCCCTCCTCGCGCAACCCCGGGTTGTAGCGCATCAGCGGCCAGTAACCCGACTGCACAGCCAGCTTCTGCTGCTCTAGCCCATGCACCAGGTCGTAGCCGTGGGCGATGCAACTGGAGTACGCGATGATGATCGAAGGCCCATCGTGCGCCTCGGCCTCCTGGAAGGCCTTCACCACGTGGCTGTCGTTGCCACCCAGCGCCACCTGTGCCACGTACACCGAACCGTAGCTCACCGCTTCCATCGCCAGGTCTTTCCTGCTGTTCGGCTTGCCTGCGGCGGCAAACTTGGCCACCGCGCCGCGCGGCGTGGCCTTGGACATCTGGCCGCCGGTGTTTGAGTAGACCTCGGTGTCCAGCACCAGCACGTTCACGTTCTTGCCTGAGCCGAGAACGTGATCCAGGCCGCCGAAGCCGATGTCGAACGCCCAGCCGTCGCCGCCCAGTATCCACACGCTCCTGCGAACCAGTGTGTCGGCTATGGCCAGCAAATTGCGCGCGTCGGAGCTCTCGTTGCCGGCCAGCCGCTCGCGCAGCGCCCGCACTCGCTCCCGCTGCTGGTTCATCTCTGTCTCGGTAATCTGCGCAGCTCCCAGCAGAGCCTTCACGAGTTCGTCGCCGATGACCCCAGCCAGTCGCGTCACCAGCAATTCCGCATATTCTTTCTGCTGGTCGAGCGCGATCCTCATGCCGAAGCCAAACTCGGCGTTGTCTTCAAACAGCGAGTTGGCCCAGGCCGGTCCGCGGCCCTGCGCGTTGGAGGCGTAGGGCGTGGTGGGCAGGTTGCCGCCATAGATCGACGAGCAACCGGTGGCGTTGGCAATATACAGCCGGTCGCCGAAGAGCTGCGTCAGCAGCTTGATGTAGGCCGTCTCTCCGCAGCCCGCGCAGGCGCCGGAAAACTCGAACAGCGGCTGCAACAGTTGCAGGTCTTTCACCTGACCGTGCGACAGCTTGGAGCGATCCGCCTCGGGAAGCCCAAGGAAGAACTCCCAGTTCTCGCGCTCGGCCTCGCGCAGAGGAGGTTGCGGCGCCATGTTGATGGCCTTGTGGCTGGCGTCGCTCTTGCTATTCACCGGGCAGACCTCGACACAGACCCCGCAGCCGGTGCAATCCTCGGGCGCAACCTGCAGCGTGTAGCGATCCTGCTCCATCCCCTTCCACTTCGGTTTGGCCCACTGGAAGGTTGCCGGAGCTTTGTCTCCAAGCTCCGGCGCGTAGACCTTGGCGCGAATCACGGCGTGAGGGCAGACCATCACGCATTTACCGCACTGAATGCACAGATCCTTGTCCCACGCGGGAATGAACTGCGCGATGTTGCGCTTCTCCCACTGAGCTGTACCCGTTGGGAATGCGCCGCCGGCCGGAATCGCGCTCACCGGAAGCAGGTCGCCGTGACCTGCCGCAATCCGGCCCAGCACGTCGCGCACAAATTTCGGCGCTTTGCCGGAGATCGAGGGAATCAGATCAAAATCGGAGGAAGCTGCCGCCGGCAGTTCAACCTTTTCCAAATGCGCCAGCGCCGCGTCCACGGCGGCATAGTTTTTGGCCACCACCGCCTCGCCGCGCTTGCCGTAGGTCTTGTAAATGGCCTTCTTGATCTGCTCGATCGCCTCCTCGCGCGGCAGCACGCCGCTGATCGCGAAGAAGCAGGTCTGCATGATGGTGTTGATGCGCGTGCCCATGCCCGCCTCGCGCGCCACTTTGTAGCCGTCGATCACATAAAACTCGATCTTCTTGCGCAGCATCTCTTCCTGCGTGGTCCTGGGCAGCTTATCCCAGACCTCGGCCGCCGAGTAGGGCGAGTTGAGCAGGAAGACCGCGCCCGGAACGGCCGCCTCCAGCACATCCATCTTCTCCAGGAAGCTGAAGTTATGGCAGGCCACAAAGCTGGCGCGCGTAATCAGATAGGTCGACCGGATGGGGTTGGGGCCGAACCTTAGGTGAGAGGTGGTCATCGATCCGGACTTCTTCGAGTCGTAGACAAAGTAGCCCTGCGCAAAGTTCGGCGTTTGCTCGCCGATAATCTTGATCGAGTTCTTGTTCGCGCCCACCGTGCCGTCGGATCCCAGCCCGTAAAACAGCGCGCGCACCGTCTTCGCGTCTTCCGTCGAGAAGGTTGGATCGTACGTCAGACTGGTGTGGCTCACGTCGTCGTCGATGCCGATAGTGAAATGGTTCTTCGGCGCGGCCTTACTCAACTCGTCGAAGATGCCCTTGACCATGGCCGGCGTAAATTCCTTCGAGCCGAGTCCATAGCGCCCGCCGATGACCGTCGGCATCTTGGCAAACGGCAGCTTGGCAGCGTTCTCTGCCAACACCGTCAAAACATCCATGTACAACGGCTCGCCCGTGGCGCCCGGCTCCTTGCAGCGGTCGAGAACGGCAATCGACTTCACTGTCGAAGGCAGCGCGGCCAGGAACGCGCTCGCGTCAAACGGCCGGTAGAGGCGAACCTTCAGTAGTCCCAGTTTCTCGCCTTGCTTGTTGAGCGCATCCACGGCCTCCTCGGCAGCCTCAGCGCCGGAACCCATGATGACGATGACCCGTTCTGCGTCAGCCGCGCCGTAATAATCGAACAAATGGTAGGCGCGGCCGGTCTCGACGGCAAAGCGGTCCATCACCTTTTGCACAATGCCCGGAACGGCGGCATGGAAGGGCGTGCAGGCCTCGCGCGCCTGGAAGAAGACATCCGGATTCTGCGCCGAGCCGCGAATAATCGGACGATCCGGGCTGAGAGCGTTCTGCCGGTACTGGATGATGTACTTGTCGTCCACCAGCGCGCGGATCGTCTCGTCGCTGATGGGCAGAATCTTGCCCACCTCATGCGAGGTGCGGAAGCCGTCGAAGAAATGCATGAACGGAATGCGCGACTCCAGCGTGGCAATCTGCGCCACCAAGGCCATATCGGCAACTTCCTGGACGGAATTGGAAGCCAGCATCGCCCAGCCCGTCGACCGGCAGGCCATCACATCGGAGTGGTCGCCAAAGATCGAAAGCGCGTGGGTGGCCAGCGTGCGGGCCGTCACGTGCATCGTCGCCGGGGTCAGCTCGCCTGCAATCTTGAACATATTGGGAATCATCAGCAGCAAGCCCTGCGAGGCCGTGAACGTGGTTCCGAAGGCCCCCGCCTGCAACGCGCCGTGCAGCGCGCCTGACGCTCCACCTTCGCTCTGCAGCTCTTCCACAATGGGCAATGCGCCCCAAATATTTTTCTTCCCCTCCGAGCGCCACTGATCGGCCCACTCGGCCATCGGCGACGAGGGGGTGATGGGGTAAATAGCGACTACTTCGGTGAGACGATAGGCAACCGAGGCGGCCGCCTCGTTCCCATCCAAAATTACCGTTTGGCTGACCATGGTCTTTTCACTCATTCACATTGCCTCATTGTGCGGTAGGGGAAAATCAACCGCTATTTTGAGTCTCGTCCCTGGGCCTCAGAGTCGCTGTGATGCATGACACAAGGAGGGCCTGGATTCCCACATCGCGAATAGCGTTTCAGCACTCGAACCACTCGCAAACTGCAAAATAGATTGGATTTACTCACATTCCAGCCTGTTAGACATACGCTCGGAACGGAATTACCTTGACAAAGGTTCATCCCAACAAGTGAATTACCTTGGTAGCACCGTGTGAGAACCCGGCCCGTCGATCGCATCGCTGAACGCATCGCGACTTGCTGTTACATATCGAAATTGGGCGCAACTGCAAGAAAAAATCGACGAACGGAGATCGCGTGCCATCCATCAAGAACTCCGAGGTGTACATGCAAGATTTTTCTATTTCGCGCTTTGGGACGGTTGTGTCCCTTTTACGTTTCGCGGTCATTACCGCGTTACTTGCTTTCACCGCCCTTCCGCTCCTGGCTCAGGATCAGCCAATCCCGGCCGAACTCGCCTTCCTGAACAAAGTAGGCAAGCCGTACCGCATCACCTATGAGCCCTGGACTGAAATCAAGATCCCACAGGGAAATGACGGCGGGTTCGGCAAGATAGTGCGCGGAAAGCATTGGCAGTTTCCCGTCATCGTTACCGGCGCCGTCACGTCTCAGGCCGTCTGGGCCATTATCAAGCCGGCCTTCCTCGCCAACGGCTGGACCACGGTGCATGAGTGGCCTGGGGGGGGAGATCCCGAGTTGTTTCTTCACTACCAGAAAGGCGGGGTAGAGGCATGGGCAGAATTCGACACCGAAGGCATCGAACGCGCCTCTGTGGACATCGTTGAGATTGCGCCAATTCCATTCACCTTCACACTGAAGCCGCCGTCTGCAACGCCTGAGCCGGTGAACCCGAATGCTGGCGATTTCCCCTGGCTTGGTCCGTTGCCCGGGTGGCAGTTCCGCAGCAGCAACGCCGATACCGATCCTTTTCGCGTCAACATCGCTGGTGCCGCCGAACTCGAACTCGTGGCCCCATCGTCGATCATCAAAACCTACCGTCAGCCCTCGGGTTTCATGTCCAACAGCCTGTTTCACATCGCCTATCACGATGCCCTCATCAAAGCCGGCTGGACGATCCTGTATGACCACCAGGACGTTTCCTTCACCGCGCACTACACCAAGAACGGTCGCAACCTGTGGGCCACCCTGTACAAAAGCGAGTTCCCCGAGATCCGTGTGGCCGATGCCGGAGCCGTGAACAAAGACCTGGGCGCCGATCTCAAGAAGAACTGCCACGTTGCCATGTATGGGGTCCTCTTCGACTTCAACAAATCGACACTTCAACCTGCCAGCGATCCTGTGCTGCAACAGATTCTTGCCCTGCTTGCCAAGGATGCAACGCTGAAGCTGGAAATCCAGGGGCACACAGACAACGTGGGCGGCGATGCTTACAATCAGACACTCTCTGAAGCGCGCGCCAAGGCTATCGTCACCTGGCTCACGCAGCACGGAGTTGCCGCTGCGCGCCTCTCGGCCAAGGGCTATGGCAAGACCAGGCCCGTGGCCGACAACGCGACGGATGCGGGCAGAGCGAAAAATCGCCGTGTAGAGATTGCCAACCCGAATTGTGCGGGACATTAGAAGTAGTCTCGAAAGACAGGCCGCGCTGGTCACTTTTCGGGTCAACTCGCTCGCCAGGGCGTCCATGGCAGGTGGCCCGCTCATCAGCCCCGAAGAATAACCATGAGCCATGAGAAGCTGTGCCCCGTTCATCGCGGCCTTATCGCGATGAGCGGGCGGGCATCGATGCACAGGACTGGTATGAGAATGAGGCCCCCGGCCTGGGCCGGCGTTTCCGCGCGGCGGTTGACGCCATAATTCAGCGCATGAGCGCCAATCCGCGGCAATTCCCCGTCGTCTACAAGAATGTGCGCCGCGCCCTGCTTCGCCACTTTCCATACGCGCTGATGTTCGTCATCGAGGCTGACGAAACGCTCACGGTCATTGCCTGCTTCCACGGCAGCCGCGATCCGGCGCACTGGCAAAGGCGGGCGTGAAGCACGAGCAGAGCTTCCTTATCCCCGCCGTGTTTTCCGATCGACAGAATCCCAACCATCGTCGTCTATCAGGTCACGCCGAATGCGATCAAAATTTCGCGCATCTTCCACGGTGCACAAGATTGGCCATGAGGCGAAGATTCTGGCCTCGTAACCGTCAATAGATCGATAGCGTGAAACCCACCCTTCACCAGAATAAAGCGAATGATGGGGTGCCCGGAATTAGCTGCATTCTGCTACTCTTCCATTCATAGCCCGAAATGGGGAAGACGAGTCTGGCAAATGGAACGAATCGAGAAGACAGTTTTTATCAGCTACCGACGCACCAACATTCCTTGGGCTCTCGCCATCTTCCAGAATCTTACTCAACACGGGTTTGATGTCTTCCTCGACTACAACGGCATTGCCAGTGGCGATTTTGAGGGCGTCATCCTTGGCAATATCACTGCGCGCGCGCATTTCCTTGTCCTTCTCACCCCCTCCGCGCTGGAGCATTGCGGCGAACCGGGAGATTGGCTGCGCCGCGAGATCGAGACTGCTTTAGACAGTCGGCGTAATATCGTGCCGCTGATGCTGGAAGGCTTCGACTTTGGCTCGCCGAAGATCGCCAGTCAACTCACGGGCAAGCTGGCCGCGCTTAAGCGTTACAACGGGCTTAGCATCCCGCCGGAGTACTTTCAAGAGGCAATGAGCCGCTTGCGTGAAAGGTTCCTGAATGTGCCGCTGACCGCGGTCCTGCATCCCGCATCCCCATCCGCGCAACTGGCCGCTATGGAACAAAAGGCTGCTGCTGACGCCGCTCCGCCAGTCCAGGAAAAGGAATTGACGGCACAACAATGGTTTGAGCGGGGGGTTAACGCCGTCGATCTTGATGAAAAATTGCGTTTATATACCCAGGCGATCCTTCTTAAATCGGACTATTTCGAGGCCTTCAACAACCGGGGCGCTGCGCGTGAGCTCATGGGAGACTTTGAGGGCTCGGTCAACGATTACAACGAGGCGATCCGCCTCAAACCGGACTATGCTGGGGCGTTTGGTAACCGGGGAAATGCGCGCGCGAAGAAGGGCGATTTTGAGGGTGCGGTCAAGGATTACAACAAAGCAATCCGGCTCAAACCGGATTATGCCCTCACGTTCTACAATCGGGGTCTTACGCGGTATAACAAAGGCGATTTAGAAGGTGCGCTAAAGGATTACAACAAGGCAATCCGGCTCAAGCCGGACTATGCCGACGCCTTCAACAACCGGGGCAATGCGCGTGATGGCAAAGGTGACCTTGAGGGCGCACTTAAGGATTACACTAAGGCCATCCGACTTATGCCGGACAATGCATATGCGTTCCATAACCGGGGCAACGCACGCGGGAACAAGGGCGATTTCGACGGCGCGATCAGCGATTTCACCGAGGCAATCCGGCTCGAGCCGGACCTTGCAGTTGCTTTCTACCACCGGGGCTTAGCGCGCGACAAAATGGGCGACAAGGCAGGCGCGCGTGAGGATCGGGAAGAAGCCACCCGGCTTGGGTACAAACCCAAAGTTTAATCACAAACCTTGTGTGCCCAAGGTTCTACTTTTGGAGATTGGAAAATCACAATTTTTCCCCTTGTTTTCTTGCAGATAATTACCTTCCTCCGGCGCACAATCATCCCATGAACAAGACCCATACGCGTGGGCCGTTACTGACCACTGACAACCGATCACTGACCACTGGAAGGGTACCCCCCCCTATACCCCCGGGGGGTATAAATTTCCCTAAAAACCTTGCAGATTATTTCTAACTCGTTTGAAATCAACACCTGTGGAAATAATTTTGCCCCAAAATATCCCACATGGTGAGATTTGGCCTCTGAAAAACGCCGGAAAACACCTGAATTTTACTGGTTTTCCTCTTTCTGTCGCTGCCGCGGAGATATTTCCCCGCGATCTCCCTCATCCCAGCAGCGCGTTTACCTTGGCCATCTGCTCGCTGATCTCGATTCCCTGCGGGCACAATTCGTCGCAGAGTCCACAGGCAATGCAGGCGCCGGAGCGCTCCGATTCTTTGAGAAAGATCTGGTACCTGAAGCGCGCGTCCGCGACGTTGTCGTACAGGTGGGCGTAGTTGAAGAACTCAAAGTTGGCCGGAATGTTCAACCCATTCGGACAGGGCATGCAGTAGTTGCACTTGCTGCACGGAATCGCGATGCGCGCGCTGTACTTCTCTTTGACCTCGGCAATCAACGCCTGCTCGGCGGGGCTGAAACTCTCCGTGGCCGAGCGATCGGCAAAACTCAGATTCTCTTCCACCTGGGCCATGGTGGTCATGCCGCTCAAAACCACCGAGACCTCGGGCTGATCCCAGAGCCACTGGAGTGCCCACTCAACCGGCGACCTCCGCAGCGGAAAGCTCTCCATCACTTCCCGAACATCTTTGGGCGGATCGACCAGCCTGCCGCCCATTAGCGGCTCCATGATAACCACGGCCAGGCCCTTGCTCGCCGCCAGCTTCAGGCCGCGCGTGCCCGCCTGATTCTCCGTGTCCATGTAGTTGTATTGAATCTGGCAAAAGCTCCACAGATTGCTGCCGTTGACAATCTCCTCGAAGCTCTCATACCCGTCATGAAAGGAGAAGCCGAGATGCCGGATGCGGCCATCATTCAGAGCAGCCTCGGCCCGAGACAGAACTGAGTGCTTCAAAACAATATCCCGCCAACGGCTCAGATTCAGCGCGTGAAGCAGGTAAAAGTCGATGTGATCTGTCTGCAGCTTCGTCAACTGCTCGTCGAGCAGCCGGTCAAAGTCCGCCGCGCTTTCAACCATCCAGACCGGCAGCTTGGTGGCCAGCCTGACCTTCTCGCGGTAGCCGTCCTTCAGCGCCTTGCCCACCACCACTTCGCTTTGCCCTCCATGGTAGGGGTACGCGGTGTCGATGTAATTGACTCCGTTGTCGATGGCGTGGCGAACCATGCGCAGCGCCTCGGCTTCGTCGATGTTAGCGCTGAGCCGGTTTCCATCCGGAGTGGGAAGACGCATGCAGCCAAAACCCAGCGCCGAAGCCTTCCAATCCAGCCTTCCAAAACTGCGATATTGCATCAGCCCCCCGCCTCTCCGGCCTCCCAAACTGAATTTTACTCCGGTGTATGCATCAATCCGCTTCGACATTATGGAGCAGAGCCGATGCATATGATGCAGCAGGCCGTTGAGGATTGCACTGTTGCGCTGTTCCATCTAAAGGCGACACGTTTTCTTTCTGGGACGAGTAAAATTCCGGACAGGAGAACCCCATGAAGTTTTTCTTCAAAGCCATGGCCATGCTGGCTGTATTAGCCGTCCCTGGAACGCTTAGGGCGCAGACTGCGCAGACCGTGAACGGCGCCGACGAGCGGTTCAAAGCCGACATTCTGGTGGTGGTGGCGCATCCCGACGACGAGGTGCTTTTTTCGCCCTATCTTGCGCGCGCCATCGACGACCAGCACAAGCGAGTCGCGGTGGTCTACGGAACGCGCGGCGGGCGCGGAGGCAACGGAGTGGCGCGGGAGCATGGGCCGGCGCTGGCCAACGTACGGGAGATGGAGGCGCGCGAGGCCTGCGCCAGGCTGGGCATCGCTCACGTCTGGTTTTTGGACGGTAGGGACACGGCCTCGCAAAATCTGATGGATTCACTGACCAACTGGGGGCATGGCGCCAATCTTGAGCAGCTTGTGGCTTTGATGCGCCTGACGCGACCCGAGGTGGTCTTCACACAGTTGCCCGCGGTCTTCATCGGGGAAGACCATGGCGACCATCAGGCCGTGGGCGTACTCGCGACCGAGGCCTTCGATCTGGCCGCCGATCCGCTCGCCTTTCCCGCGCAGCTGGCGGGGGACACAAACCTCAACGAACCTTATCAGTCGAATCTGCTCACCTGGCAGCCCAGGAAGCTCTATTTCGCCAGCGATGCCGACGACCAGAAGCAATTTGCCGGCTCGGGGCCAGCCTATTCCATTCGTGACCTCTCGCCCTCGCGCAACAAGGCCTACTGGCGAATGGCGATGGACTCCGCCACGGCCCACCGGACCCAGTTTGCCGAAGAGATCGCGAAAGTTTCCAAGTTGAGCGACGAGCAGTTGGACCGGTTGACGAACGGCCCAGGCTCGGCCTGGTGGCCCGAACCCTTGACGCTGATCTTCGGAAAATCGCTGGTGGGCGGAGAACCCACCGGCGACGTCTTCGCGCATATCGATGAAAAGCCCGCCAAAAAGGTTACTTCCCTTCCCGCCGTGGTTGATGCCTTGCCGCTGCCACGCCTGGAATTGGGCGGATCGTGGAGATTCTACGCGGAGTTTTATCGCGCACATTCGCTCGCCGGCCTGCCCACCGCCAAGGTTCCGGAGATCGCCATCGCGGCTGGCACAACGCTGCTGATTCCCGTCGTCGTTCTCCACGACCCCTCCAGGCCTCTTCCTGTGAGTCTGACAGTGCTGGCGCCCGAAGGCTGGAAGGCGGTCCAGGGCGCAGGAGAACTTTTGCTGCCCGCCGAAGAGTCCACTTCGCTCCCGGTGCGCATCGAAACCCCCGTTTTGACGGGAGATGCATCGCAGAATGCCGTCCCGCGGGAAGTGCTCATCCGAGCGGAGACAGAAGGCAAACCGGCGGGCGAGGTGCGGCTG
>JBAVYF010000341.1:0-6326 GCA_049698655.1 Occallatibacter sp.
ACCAGGGCCACGGGGACGCTGCGTCCGGCGCTCTTGATGGTATGCACCGCGGCTTCGCGGCTGATCTTGCAGGCGCACATCAGGATGCGGATGCCGCGCTCGACCAGCTTGGAGTTTTGCATGTGCACGTTGACCATCAGGTTCTCGTAGACATAGCCCAGCCGGGTCATGGCGCCCGTGGTGATCATGTTCAGGATCATCTTCTGGGCGGTGCTGGCCTTCATGCGCGTGGAGCCGGAGATCACCTCGGGACCGACCTCGGCGAGGATGACGATCTCCGCGGCGGCGGCCAGAGGCGTTCCATGGTTGCAGGTGACGGCGGCGGTGTGTGCTCCGCGGGCGCGGGCGTAGGCCACGGCGGCCACCACGTAGGGAGTGCGGCCCGAAGCGGAGACGCCCACGACAACGTCCTTGCGCGTGGGGCGGCGGCGGGCGATGTCCCTCTGGCCCAGTTCCTCGGAATCTTCGTTGACTTCAACAGCCGAGGCCAGCGCCTTGGGCCCGCCTGCCATGATGTACTGCACCTGCCCGGGGGCCGTCGAATAGGAGGGCGGGCACTCGGCGGAGTCGAGCGCAGCAATGCGTCCGCTGGAGCCGGCGCCGATGTAGATCAGCCTGCCGCCCTCGCGCAGGCTGCGGGCCACCTGGTCGATGACCAGTGCGATCTCCGGAATCGCCTTCTTGACCGCAGCGGCGACCTTGGCATCTTCGTGATTGATGATGCGCGCGATATCGAGCGCGGATTTGGTGTCAAAGCCTTGAGAAGCCTCGTTCTGGCTCTCGGTTGTCAATTCCTGAAGCAGGGAGGCCTGATCTATCTTGATGTCGTTTGTTTGGGCGCCGGCCGTCTCCCGCATCGTCGAGCTGGTAAGCATCGCGTCTGTCCCCAATTTTTAATTGTATCTGGAAAATGGTCAACTCCGGGTAAAAATCCGCAGGGGGCAATGGGCAGATGCGGTTACTGTTGCCGGCTATGACACGTCCGAAGGGACCTCAAATGTGACCAGTTCGGCACGGAAGCCCCGGGTGCGAATGGCCCCGTACGTGATGCCGGCAGTCATCCATACAAAGCCCAGAATCAGCGCTTTGCTGCTGAGATTGGCCCAGATGAAGGCGCAGATGAGAAAGCCCAGGGCAGGGAAGACGAAGCCACTCAGATTTTTAGACTGTTCATGCCGCAAGTGATGGACGAAGGCCGCGGCGTTCACGCCCATGAAGGCGATAAAGGCGCCGAAGTTGAGGCACTGGGCGCCGATCTCGTATGCGCCACCGCCCAGGCGGCTGGCAAAGAACTCCAACAGGCCGGCACCGGCCAGCGCAAAGGCTCCGACAGCCAAAATATTGTTGCGGGGAACACGGTGTTTGGGCTCGATGACGCCGAAAAACGACTTGGGAAGCGCATTGCCCCGTCCCATGCCATAAAGGAGGCGTCCGGCGGCCAGTTGCGAGCCCATCCCGGAGCCCATGTTGGCGATCAGCAGCGTAAAGTTGACGATCTGGAAGAGCACTACGCCGCCGGCCTTGCCGCTGACCAGGGCAAAGGCCGACTCGACGTTGTCGCTGGAGAAGGGCGTGGACCCCCAGATGAGTTGCGCCGCGTAGACTTCCAGGCCGGAGAGCAGGCCGGTGATGAGGCAGACCAGGACCGTGGCCAGCAGGATATTGCGGCGGGGATTCCGGACCTCTTCAGAGAATGTGGAGATGGCGTCGAAACCGATGTAGGTGAGCACGGCGACCGATGTGCCGGCAAAGATGCTGGAGGGATGGAAGCTGGCCGGATCGTAGAAGGGGTGAGTGAAGAATCCGGGATCGTGATGAATCCCCCAGACCGTGCGGATGACGCAGCCCAGGAAGAGCAGGACAACGACGACCATGCCGGCGCAGAGGGCCTCATTCAACTGCGCCGAGGTCTTGATGCCGCGCAGGTTCATCCAGGTGAAGAAGGCGGCGAAGAAGATTATCCATACGTAAAAAGAGAGGCCGGGGAGGATATTCATGGCGGCTTTGGCGCAGAAGGCCGTGCAGATGAGCGGATTAATCAGGTAGTCCATCACCATTCCCCAGCCGACGACGTAACCGAGCGAGGAGTGCATCTCCTGGCCGACGTATGTGTAAGCTGATCCGGCGCTGGGATAGACCCTGGCCATGCGGCCATAGCTGATGGCGGTAAACAACATGGCGATCATGGCGAGGAGGATGGTGGTGACGACATGGCCATGGGCCTTGTTGCTGATGACGCCGTAGATGCCCATGGGCGCGGTCGGCTGGATGATGACCATGCCGATGATGATGAGGTTCCACAGGCCGAGCGTGCGATGGAGGCTGGTGGAATTTGGTTGAGTGACTTCCGCGGCTGCCATGTTTGTCCTTGATTGAGTTTAGCAATGCGGAGCTGAATGGGGTTCGTGGTTTCCCAGGTCCGAAAATCCGGACCTGGGAAACCCATGTTCTCGTAACCGAGAGTAAACCTCAATGTGCCGCAATGGCAGCCGTGGGGATGATGGTTTCCGGGGCGATGTTCCAGCCTTCGATCTGCACAATGGGATCGGCCGGGGCAGTCTCAGGCAATAACGCAGTCAGTGTGCGCGACTCTCCGGGCACCAGCTCAATCCAGTTGTCGGACCAGAAGACAGGCGCGATGAGCCCGCCGGACTGCGTGCGGATGGCGGCGCTGATCTGGAAGGCTAATTCGACCGAAGAGTTGTCGAGGCGCAGGCGCAGTTCGCGGCCGTGCGGCGTGTTTTCGATCTCCGCGCGAACAGTCACCTTGGCTAGTGGCAAGCTGGTAAGCGCGGCCAGGTCTTCGTGGCGCAAGGCGGGCGTATGCGTATATTCGGTCTTCGGCCAGTCGAAGGTGGTGAGTGTGGTGGGCACCCAGTAGAAGTTGCGGCTCACGACGCGTCCGGAGGCATCCGACAAGGTCAAATCGATAAAGAAGATCCTGTCGGCGCCGGCATAAAGGCTCTCCGGAATCGAGAAAACTCGCTGCGCGCTGTCGGCAACCGCATCGAGCGTTGTCTCGGAAGTGTACAGTTCCTTCCACGCAAGGTTGTGAACATGAACGACAGCATGGAGTCCGGCAACGGGCTCATAGGTGCTGTTGACCACCACGATCGAGGCGTCGTCGTACGAGTACTGAATGTGCAGCGGCTCGCAGGCCTTTTTGGCGGCGAAGTAACCGGCTCCGGTATCGAGGTAGTAGTCGTAGAGGTGCCAGATCATGGAGGGCCATGCGTTGTTGAGCATCCATTGAATCACGCCCGTGGAGGCGTACTTATTCTTGCTGTAGGCCTCGAACATGGCGCGCATGGAGTCGTATTCCATGGTTCCAGCCAGGCGCTCATACTCGGCGGCAGAATGCGGCTTGGCGTAGACGGCTTCCATGGCCTCGTCGAGGACCTTAAGGTCGGCGAATTTGCCGCCGCCGTAGTGATAGCTCCAGGCCGCGGATGGCGGCCATACCTCGGGGTCGGGCAGAAATTTTTGCCGGCTGGCGAGCGAAGCAATGGCCGGACCAGGGCTGGTTTCCGTGTTGAATCCGAAGGCGCCACCGTTGTGTTGGTCCACATACCAATAACTGGGCGCGACGTAATCGTATGGGCCGGTCATCTTCACGCCGCTTTCGCCGGTAATGCCGGAGGACGTGGAATTTGCCGAAGAGAGCACGGGATTCGGCCAGTGGGTCTCGGATTCGACTTTGAGGTAAGCGCGCTCCACATCGGCGGGCGGAGGGTTGTCGCTGCCGTTGAGCCATACAAGCAGACTGGCATGATGACGCAAACGCAGCATCTGCGCGCGCAGGGAAGCGGTTGCGATGCTCAAGTCCTCTGGAGTCCAATCCTTCCAATGCTCCCAGTGGTCGCAACAGCACCAGCCGAGCATCACCAGAATTCCTTGCTGGTCGGCCAGGTGAAAGAACTCATCGGTTTCGAGCTTGCCCTCAAGGCGAATGGTGTTCAGATTCAGATCGCGCACCAAGCTGAACTGGTCGCGCAGACGGTTGTCATCGGTGCGTAGCAGCATATCCTGCGACCAGCCGCCGCCACGAATCAGAATGCGCTTGCCATTCACTCGGAAGAGACGGCTGCCGCTGGCAGTGAGTTCGGATGTGACCTCGCGGAATCCGAAGTCAACGCTTTGCTCATCGGTCGCTTTGCCCTGAACACTAAAGCTCATGGTGAGGCGCTCCAGATGCGGCTCACCCATTTGGCGAGGCCACCAGAGCTTCGGATTGCGAATGTGCAACTGCGGAAACTGCTCAGGCGTGAAGACCACTTCGCGGTTCTCGTGCGGCGCCAACTCGACCGGTTGTTCGAAGTGAACTCCAGCAGCAGAGCCAGTGGCCATACCCTTCACGGCGTGATCGGTGGCATTGTGCAACTCGGCGTAAACGGTCAGGTCCGCCGCATCGAGCGCGGGACCGGTGAAGTGGGTGACGGCCAGCGGTGAGCGTAAGGTGACCGCGCCGGACGCGACCAGATCAACAGCGCCCCAAAGGCCCATATCCTTGTCTGGCGGGGCAGGATTCCAATCGACCCAATTGATGCCCAGATCCTTTTCCGTGGGCGCGAAGGTCTCCACCGCCAACACATTGGTCTTGCCGGGTTTCAGAAGCCCGGTCACATCGAAGTCATAAGTGCGATAGGCTCCGGCTACTTGTGTCGAATCCGCGATTTTGCGGCCGTTCAGCCAGATTTCTCCGCGGTAATTGATACCGGCGAAATGCAGCCAGAATCGCTCATCTTTTTGCGATGCGGCCGGCGCCTTAAATTCGTTGCGATACCACCAGCCACATTTGTATGGACTGTCCTGCGGCATAGGTAGGTTGGCAAATAAATGGCCGATCGGATAGCTTGTGCCGGGAATCTGGCGCAGGTTCATTCCGAAGTAGGGATCGGGAAATCTACCCGCTGCGACCTGCGCGGCCAGCACAGTACTGGGAACGGCGGTCTTTAACCAATCCGCCGCGGCAAAACCCTCCGCGGCAATCGAGTCGCCCGCGGCCTGGAGGTTGCAGGCTGACTGCACCCGCCATCCTTCGCGGAGCGGCGTTACAGTTTCCGCTCGGAGGGCCGCAGGCAGGGCGAGCGACAACAGGAAAAGAGACGCGAGCATTTTTTGCATGACCACCAGAGCTCCTTCGCGTAAAACAGAAAAGACGGTCGATTGAAGGATAGACGATTTCCGGGTGTTCAATCGTTTGAATAGTGCAAATATTGTCCAACATCCTCCCCTTTGTCAAGTGTTCTTTTGCGCATTCCCGTTTTTTCTTCGTTTCTTCACCAGGCGGGCTGTCGACATTCGTCGAACCAACTCCGGCTGCGCTTTGTGCAATTTTGGTTTTTGCGGGTTACCGTGTTCACGTTGCTCTACCGCCTCCAGCATCCATTCGGCTGCCAACAGTCCCATCTCCTTCAAAGGCTGACGGATTGTGGTAATGCCAGGTGTCGCCACTGCTGCCGGCAGCACGTCGTCGAAACCGAGTACCGAGCAATCCTCCGGCACCCGCAGTCCGGCTTCGGTGAGGCCGCGCACCACACCCAGGGCGGTCAGATCGTCGAAGGCGAGAACCGCCGTGAAAGAGCGGCCCGAGGCCAGCATTCGCCGCGCGCAATCCAGTCCTCCCTCAAAGCCGGAGGCCGGGTCTACCAGGCTAGGCAGTTGAAATACCAGCCGCGCATCGAACTGGAGGCCGGCCTCGGCAGCAGCCTGTTGCACTCCCGCCCAGCGCGGCGCGCTGTCGAACATCTCTTCCGGGCCGCGGATGACCGCGATCCGGCGATGGCCCAGTTCGAGCAGGTGGCGCATCGCTAATGCGCCTCCCGCTTCGTTGTCCACGAGCACGGAGCTGACCCCGCGCTCGGTCAAATCGCGGCTCACGATCAGGATCGGCACATTGTTCTTTTCGATGTCGCTCAGCAGGTTAGTTTCATCGAAGACCCAACTGGCGATCACGATCACCCCCTCGGCTCGCCGCTCCAGGATCCTCTGCAGGTAGCTGTCGAAGAGCCCGCGCTGGGTCTGAGCGTCCATCACCAGCGGAAGGTAGCTGGCCGGCTGCAAACCCGCCTGAATCCCGCGCACGATGGGGATGCAGAACGGATCGGAGAGATCGTAGGCCAGTACTCCGATGGTCTGGCTGCGGCGGCGGCGGAGGGAGCGGGCAAATGCATCGGGATGGTACCCAAGTTGCTGTGCCATGGCTCGGACCTGCTGCCGGGTCGCGGCCGCCACGTTCTGCGAAAGCGGCGCCTCGCTGAGCACAATCGATACGGTGGACACGGAGAACCCGCAGGCGCGGGCAACATCGAGCAATGTGACATGTC
>JBAVYF010000342.1:0-3167 GCA_049698655.1 Occallatibacter sp.
CCATTTCCCTTTCTCGTCCATACGTTGTAGGATTTTCTCGAATGGGCCGGAGGGTTTCGGTCTCTCTCAGAGGAATTGGAATCCCATGAATCGCAAGAATTGGAACCGCCGCACTCGCCGCGCCAACCGCGTCCCACAGCCAAACGGCTTCACCTTGATGGAGTTGCTGATCGTCATGGCCATCATCACGATCCTGATGCTGCTCGCCATTCCGACCATCGGAGCGCTGAAGAAAAACGGCAACCGGCTTTCGGCGATTGCTTCTATTCAGGCTATCCAGACAGCGCAGAGCATGTATGAGAAAACCTATGGAACCAGCGGTTACGCCTGCTCGCTGGCAGCCTTGGGCGGCGATCCGAGCGCCGGAGCTCCTTCGCCGACCTCGGCGCAGTTATTGAAGGCCGACATCACCTCAGGTTTCAAGGATGGCTATATTTTCGCGATTACCTGTACCAACAAGGTATCGGTCAACGGTACGGACCGAGCCACTGCATACACCGTAACCGCTATACCGCAGACCATTGGAAAAACTGGGGATAGCGGCTTCTGCGCCGATGATAACGGAATCAAGTCCGACCCTGCGGGTGGCACCAATTGCACCCAGCTAGTCCAATGAACGGGATGGGCTACTCCTCTGGCGCGGGTAATCCGGGTTCCAGCCTCCCAAGCGGGACACCCACACCCCCTTCCGGCGCCCAGAGAGTTCCTGTATTCGTATGGGTTCTTGTGGGGCTGGCCGCTTTCTTTTTACTTTGCATCATTCCTCTTCAAGTACTCCTTGTGATTCCTATCCTCGGCAACATGAAGAAACAGGCCAGTGAGAGCGCGGCGATTCACTCCATCCGAGCCATCCAGCAAGCGGAGATGATGTACTCTGCGACCTACCCCTCCCAGGGTTACGCCTGCTCGCTGCGGGCTTTGGGAGGCGATCCGAATGCAGGGCAGCCCTCGGCAGATGCGTCGCAGCTTTTACCTGGCGATCTGGCCTCGGGCTTCGAGTCCGGCTACATCTTTACCATAAGCAATTGCACCAGGGTGAGCCTGAGCGGCACCGACCGCGTCACCGGCTACACGGTCACCGCCGTACCTCAGACCGTAGGCAAGACCGGCCACCGAGGCTTCTGCAGCGACGAGTACGGCGCCATCAAGTACGACCCCACGGGCGGAACCCAATGCGTACAGCCGTTGGAATCACGATGAGCACGCTCTTCAGGCGCGGTGGCTTGTTTCTGGCAGTCGCGCTTGGCGCTTCCGCGCTCTTATCCTCTGGACAGGGTTCGTTACCCTCTGCGCAGGAGCTGGCCCAGCGCGTCGACCGTCATTACAACCAGTTGCGCTCGCTCAAGGCCGGCTTTACGGAAAGCTACGAGGGCATGGGGATGAGGCGCACGGAGAGCGGGACACTGCTGCTCAAAAAGCCCGGTCGCATGAAGTGGGAGTACAGCGAGCCGGCAGGCAAGCTCTTCCTGCTCGATGGCAGGTATGCCTGGTTCTACTCGCGCGGCGACTCACAGGTTCAGCGCATCTCCGCCAAAGAACTGGACGACCTGCGCTCGCCGTTGCGTTTTCTGCTGGGCCGCACGGAGCTGGAAAGGGAATTGATCAACCTGACGCTTCGGCCGGCCCCGAACGGCCAGTTCGCGCTCACCGGCCAACCCAAAGGCCAGGAAAGGCGCGTCAGCCGGCTCACTCTGACCGTAACTGCCGACGGAATCATCACCGGCATTGAAATGGAAGAGCCCGACGGCGCGCTGACCCGTTTCACCTTCACCGGAGAGCAGCCCAATGCGCCGGTTCCCGCCGGTACTTTCCGCTTTACGCCGCCCAAGGGCGTGCCGGTGGTGGACGCGCTGCCGCCGGTGTAAGAATCAGGATTCAATCATCGAAAGTCAACAGACCCGCCCAGCCTTTGGCAATCGTCTCGTTCATTTCTTCGATTGTGACCGGCTTCCCAGTCCATTTCCACATACCTTTCACGTCGTGGATCGAGCCGGTCTTGTGCTTGAGGATATATTCGCCGCGTTCGCCTTTGAAGAACCAGAGCCGATCTCCCGATTTCAGTCCGAGATCCTTGCGAACTTCGGCTGGAATCGTGATTTGGCCGTCTGGCCCAACTATCGCCGTATTCATACCATCTCCAGTAAGAACAGAATAGCCTGATTCTTCCCTCCAGGTCTCTGACCGGATGAAATTGTGCTATGAAGGGTGCGAGCGCAGGCTGGGAAGCCCGCGCTACAGCCGGTCAGGAGACCGGCGCTACACGTTTTACTGGTACATAACCAGACGGTCAGAGACCTAGAGGATGAAATCCTGGTCGCAGAATAGGTGTCGGTGCAATTTGGGAGATTACTTTTCGTAGGTGTAGAAGCCTCGTCCGGATTTGCGGCCCAGCCATCCAGCGTCCACCATGCGCACCAGCAGCGGGCAGGGGCGGTATTTGGGGTCGCCGAAGCCTTCCTGGAGCACGCGCAGAATGTCCACGCACACGTCGAGGCCGATGAAGTCGGCCAAGGTGAGCGGGCCCATGGGATGAGCCATGCCCAGCTTGAAGACCTGATCGACGGCCTCAGGCGTGGCCACGCCCTCCATGACGGCAAAGGCCGCTTCGTTGATGAGCGGCATCAGCACCCGGTTGGAGACGAAGCCCGGCGCGTCGTGGACCTCAACCGGCGTCTTGCCCAGCTTGACGGCCAGCGCGTGGACGGCCGTGAATGTCTCATCGGAGGTGGCCATGCCGCGGACCACCTCCACCAGCGCCATTACCGGCACGGGGTTGAAGAAGTGCATCCCGATCACCTGCTGTGGCCGGCGAGTCTGGGCGGCCAGTTTGGTAATTGAAATCGAAGAGGTGTTCGTCGCCAGGATGGCGCTTTCAGGCAGGATGCGGTCGAGCGAGCGGAAAAGCTCGGCCTTCAGATCGAAGCGCTCTGAGGCGGCTTCAATGGCGAACTCGGCGCCGCTGAACAACTCGCGGTCCAGGGTGGGCTGAATGCGGGTCAGAGTGGGCTCGATTTCAGCCTCGGCCAGCTTGCCCTTGGCGGCCTCGCGGCCCAGGTTGGTGCGAATCTGCGTGAGCGCCTTATCGAGAAAGCGCTGCTCTACATCGCAAAGCAGCACACGAAAACCTGCGCGGGCAAAGACATGGGCGATGCCGGAGCCCATCGTTC
>JBAVYF010000343.1:0-3956 GCA_049698655.1 Occallatibacter sp.
ACCGCGGGCTAACTGGTCCATATCCACCAGGTTCCACGCGGCAACCACCAGCGTGCCATCCTTGCGCCGAGTTACAAGCAGGTTATCGGCTGGATTCGCCAGCCGCTCCTCTCCTAACTCATGCAGCACGGCGAAGTCATAAAAACTCGGCTTCTTGATCCTGCCCGCGGCTATAAGTCCGAAACCGTTGTCGAACGGTTCCTTGGTGACGCCTCCCTCTTCAAAAACATCATCGAAGGTCCACCACGACATCAGGTCCACCGAGCCATCGCATTGGCTGATATCTCTGGCCAACGCTGGCCCCACATACCAGTTATTGCGCGCCTTCACGTCGTCACCATAAGAGGGCACGTTCCACTCCGTCCACATCAGAGGCAACATGGGCAGCGCCGAAGAGTGAATCTCGCTATGCACCTTTTGGACAGCGCGGCAGACACGGTCGCGCATCGGAATCTCCTCATGCGTTCCGAACATATCTTCGACAGTGTCGTCGGCATAGCCGTGAGTAGACACGAAGTCCACCGGCACATGCTCCTTGTCCACATGATTCAGGAACTCGGGAACCCAATGGGCAGCCGCGGTTGCAGGGCCGCCAACGCGAAGCCGGGGATTAACCGCCTTGAGCGCGCGCGCCGTGTGATCGTATAACTCAAAATAGGTGGCCTGCTTTGGCTCGCCGGCCCAGAAATCGATGTTAGGCTCGTTCCATACCTCAAAGTACCACTGCGCAACTTCGTCGATGCCGTATCGTTCCACCAGGTGCTGGGCAAAGGCGTGGATCAGTAGATCCCACTTGGCGTAGTCTTTTGGCGGAGCCACATTCTGCTTGTACCAGAAAGGATGAATCGCCTCGCGCTCCGCCAGCTTGCGGGGCATGAAGCTGATCTCGACAAACGGCCGCACACCCTGGGCCAATAGTCCGTCATAGATCTGATCGACATAGGAAAAGTTGAAGACTGGTTTGCCCTGCGCATCCTCGTCATAGACGCCCACTTCATCGTGGAAGATTGCGTGAAAGCGGACATAGCGGGCGCCAATCTTGTCGTGAACCTCCTTCAGGTCCTTGCGGTAGTTGTCGCGCAGCGCCAGCACAGCACGGCCCGATCCGAACATCTGCTCCCAGAAATGCGGGAAGGGGCTGGCCGATGCGTTTGTGTCGATGGTAATGGCAGTGGTGGCGGCCTGGCCCCATCCTGGGCAGCCCATGGCCGTGACGGCAAGCAAAATGGCGACAAGTACGGTGCGCAACAGACTCATAATCGGCGACCTGCATACCATAATGGCAATTCGGGTGGAGATTGGCCTGCCCAGTTTGGGAACCACCGGCATATTCTGCGCACGGCACAAGCCAGGAGATCCTGTAGAACACTTCGAATGGAGACCCAAGCGATAGCAGCACCGCCGGGCGCGAAGTAGCGCAATCGATTGTGCACTGGTATTTTCTACCATTCACGCCTTTCGCCTGTCAAGCCTGAACCGCGCTGTTTTGCCCTATTGAAAATGAGGCGCGCCGGAGTGGCTTCCTGGCTCGATCAGGGTGGGCGATTCCACCCTCCTCCTGCTCCCATTTGACTGATGATGTTGGCGAATGATACAAAATACCCTAAGCGCAAACGATTGCGCTACCGCCGGCAAGCCACCTCCACCAATCCATCGAGAAGGCCACCTGCCTGAACGGGCTACACGAGAAGCAGGATCATTTTTGGGCATCATTCGCCGGTAGGAAATCGGCGAGCGTTCCACAAACCATGCTTCGGAGAAATCTTGTGTCGCGAATGAAGTCGATACGTGGCAATACTGTTGGCCTCGCCATGATGCTCGCTGCTAGTCTCTGGACGAAATCTCGCGCCCGCTCCTTCCTCGCCTGTGCCACCCTCTGCCTGGCAACGGCTGGGTTCGTACCGTATGTTGCGGCACAAGCAGCCGCCCCAGACTCGCCGCGCCATCCGAACCAGGCCGCCCATCCATCCAACGCCCAGCTTGCCGATCCAAAGATCGAGGCCCGCGTGGATCGTCTGCTCCGTCAGATGACGCTTGAAGAAAAAATCGGGCAGCTCGTTCAATACAACGATACGTCCGGCGATGTTCCTGCCGTACAGACAAGCGGAACCCCGCAGGCTGCTGACAAACAAGGCGCGATGGCCGCCCAGAACCCTGTCTCCGCCAATCATGTGAATGCCATGGAGTTGGCTGCCACCGGCCGGCTTGGTTCGATGCTCAACACCATCGGCGCGCAGCGCACCAACACCTATCAGCATCTGGCGGTAGACCGGAGCCGCCTGCACATTCCCCTGCTCTTCGGCGCGGATGTCATTCACGGTTTCCGCACCATCTATCCAGTGCCCTTAGGCCTGGCCGCGAGCTTTGATCCGGAACTTGTTGCCGCCGTCTCCCGCATGGCTGCCGAAGAGGCTTCCACGGCGGGCATTCGCTGGTTTTACTCCCCGATGGTCGACATCAGCCGCGATCCCCGTTGGGGCCGATCTGTCGAAGGCGCCGGCGAAGACCCCTATCTTGGCGCCGCCATGGCGCGGGCCTACATCCGCGGCTACCAGGGCGATGATCTTTCGAAGCCGGGCAACGTCGCCGCTTCGGTCAAGCATTTCGCCGCCTATGGCGCCGCTGAGGCCGGCCGCGAGTACAACACCACGGATATGTCGGAGATCACTCTCCGCCAGGTCTACCTGCCTCCTTATCAGGCCGCTGTCGGGGCGGGCGCCGCCACGGTCATGAGCGCCTTCAACTCCCTCAATGGCGTGCCCTCCAGCGCCAATCCATTTCTTTTGAGTAAGATTCTGCGCGGGGAGTGGGGCTTCAACGGGTTCGTCGTCAGCGACTACACCGCCGTGATGGAGCTGATCAATCACGGCATCGCGCTCGATCCCGCGACTGCTACCCGGAAGGCCATCTCCGCCGGTGTCGATGTCGATATGATGTCGCACTTCTACGACACCCAGTTGCCTGGGCTTATCCGCTCGGGCCAGGTTCCCATGAATGTGGTCGATGAGGCTGTGCGGCGCGTCCTCCGGGTAAAGTTCGCCACCGGACTCTTTGAACGTCCCTACGCGGAAGGCGTCGAAGTCACTGCTGCCGTTGCCGCGCACCGGCCGCTGGTCCGCAAAGCAGCCGAAGAGTCCTTCGTCCTGCTGCAGAACGACAAACTCGCATCCGGCGCTCCACTGCTCCCGCTTTCGCCGGCAATCAAACGAGTCGCTCTCATCGGACCGCTCGCCGACAACGCCGGAGAGATGACCGGAGTCTGGGGCGGCGCCGGTCAGGATCGTGACATCATCACCCTCCGGCAGGCGCTGGCAGAGCGCGCCCAGCAACTGGGAGGCGCCTTGTTTTACGCCCGGGGAACCGTGATCGACGATCCCTCGCAAGCGGGTTTCCCTGAGGCCCTCCAGGCGGCCAGGGCGGCCGATGTGGTCATCCTCGCGCTGGGGGAATCGAACCGCATGAGCGGCGAGGCAGGCTCTCGCGCAAACCTCGATCTGCCGGGCAATCAGCAGCAGCTTCTGGAAGCCGTAGTCGCTGCCGGCAAGCCTGTGGTTCTGCTCATCTTCTCTGGCCGTCCCCTGATCCTCGACTGGGCCGCCCAGCATGTCCCCGCAATCATGACGGTCTGGTTCCCCGGAACCGAGGCCGGTCACGCTCTCGCCAACGTTCTCTATGGGGATGTCTCGCCCAGCGGCAAGCTGCCCATGAGCTTCCCTCGCGCCGTCGGCCAGGAGCCGCTCTACTATAACCAGTTCCCCACCGGACGCCCGCCCACGGGGATTGACCTCTCCAAGCCGCCAGACAACGACTCGCACTTCTTCTCCCGCTACATCGATATCCCCAACAGCGCGCTCTTCCCCTTTGGCTACGGACTTTCCTATTCCAGCTTCTCTTACGGGGACGTCAAGGTGTCGAAGACCGGCATCCCGCTGCGGCAGGCCCTGGCAAACCGGAGC
>JBAVYF010000344.1:0-2550 GCA_049698655.1 Occallatibacter sp.
AGCGTGGAGGCCAGCCAGACAGAGTTTGAAGACCGGCTGGCAGGGGTGTTCGAGGACTTTCGGCAGGGCGGAGAGACCTTCGGCGTTCTGTGGATAACCGTCGACCAGGCCCACGAGCTGCGCAGGACGCACGGAGCCGGAGCCTGCGACGCGATGCTCGAAAAGGTGGAGCGGGCGATGGCCAACGGGCTGCGTCCGTCCGAGGAGATGGGGCGCTGGGGCGACGAGGAGTATCTGATTCTGTCGCACGAGCGCACGCCGGAGATGCTGGCGGTCCATGCGCAGGTGCTGGCCGGCCTGGCCCGGACAGCGGAGTTCCGCTGGTGGGGAGACCGTATATCGCTGACCGTGAGCATCGGCGCGGCGCAAGCGGAGCGGGATGGGAGTCTGGCTGAACTTCTGGAAAGTGCAAAAGCCGCAATGTTTACCAGCTTTCATGCGGGCGGAAACCAGATCACATCCGCGCCGGGGGGGCAAGCATGTTCGCCATCATAGGCATTGTGCTGGTTTTTGTGTCGGTCATCAGCGGCTTTTTGATGGAGAAGGGCCATATTCAGGTTCTTCTTCAGCCGGCAGAGCTGCTCATCATCGCCGGCGCGGCCACGGGCACTCTGCTGGCGGCCAATCCGGCGCACATTATCAAAGCAATCGCCAGAGGGCTGGCGGGGGTGCTGAAAGGCTCGCCGTTCGGAAAAGAACGCTACCTCAGCACGCTCAAGATGATGTACCAGTTTCTGAACAAGGTGCGCAAGGAGGGCTTGCTGAGCGTGGAGATGGACGTGGAGAAGCCCACGGAGAGTTCGATCTTCAAGAACTATCCTGAGTTTCTCGCCGACCATCATGCCCGGGACTTTGTGTGCGATACGCTGCGCATGGCCATCACCGGGGGCGTGGAGCCGTTCGACATGGACCAGATGATGGAGTTGGACATGGAGGTGCATCACCACGAGGCGACGCAGCCGGTCAGTTCCCTGACAACGGTGGCGGATGCGCTGCCCGGACTGGGGATTGTGGCGGCGGTGCTGGGCGTGGTCATCACCATGGGCTCGCTGGGCGGTCCGCCGGAGGAGATTGGGGAGAAGGTAGCGGCGGCGCTGGTGGGCACGTTTCTGGGAATCCTGCTGTGCTACGGCGCGGTCGGACCGCTGGCCTCGAACATGGCCAAGACGGCCGACGCGCAAGACCAATACCTGCATGTGCTTCGGGTGTTGATCCTGTCGTTTCTGAAGGGCTCGGCTCCGATGATCGCCATCGAGATGGGGCGGAGGGCGATTCCCGCGCATGTGCGGCCCGGCTTCGACGAGATGGAAAAGAACTGCAAGAGCCACGCAGCCAGCGCAGAACCGGCCGCGGCGGCAGCGGCTTAGAGCATTTTCACAGTTTCTGTAAGGTGGGTTTAGTGGTTTCCCACCCATTTCACAAAGAACGTGAAATGGATGGGGCACGGAGCATCCTTACACTATCAGTAAAAATGCTTTAGTATCCGGAAATTCGTTTGGAAAGAAACAGGGCATCATGGCAGCCAGGACACCGATCATCGTCATCAAGAAGAAGGGCGGCCACGGCGGCCATCACGGCGGCGCGTGGAAGGTGGCCTATGCGGACTTTGTCACCGCCATGATGTCGCTGTTCATCGTTCTTTGGCTGATGGGCTCAAGCGAGAAGGTCAAGAAGGCCGTGGCCGGGTACTTCAACGACCCCAAGGGAACTGCCGGCCTGCTGGGCACCACCTTGACCGGAACCGGCGAAACTGTCTCGCAGGCGCCAACCGGCGAACTGCAAGAGCTGAAAGAAAAGTTGGAAAAGGAGATCAAGGCGCGCAAGGACCTTGAGAAGCTCTCCAAGCAGATTGAGATCACGATCACTCCCGAGGGCCTGCGCATTGAGCTGATCGAGGGCAAGAACGGAACTTTCTTCCAAAGCGGCAGCGCTAAACTCAGCGAAAGCGGGCAGGAGCTGCTGGCGCTGCTTGCGGCGGAGTTGAAGACGTTTCCCAATTCTCTGCTGATCGAGGGCCACACCGACGCCACGCCATATCCAAGCGACTCGGGTTACAGCAACTGGGATTTGTCGGCCGACCGCGCCAACTCGGCGCGGCGGCTAATGCAGCAGGACGGTGTCCGCGTCAACCAGGTGACCCAGGTGCGCGGCTATGCCGACCAGATGCTGCGCGTGAAAAGCAACCCTCTCGATCCGTCGAATCGGAGAATTTCCATCCTGGTCAAGAACGATAACGAAACGGTGCCGACACTCTCAGCGGCCGGCGTGGTGAATGGCACTACGCCGTTGCCGGGAAAGAAGCAGTAGCCAGAACTGCGTGCCGGCGAGTTAGCGAGCCGGCGAGTCAGCGAGTCAGCGGAAAGGCCCTGGAGCGATGCTTTGGGGCCGTTTTATAGGCAAAAACCGGATTTTTCCGGCGATTTTCAGAGGCCAAATCTCACCATGCGGGAGATTTTGGGGGTGAAAAGTTTTCCACAGGTGTTGATTTCAAACGGGTTAGAAATAATCTGCAAGGATTATGGGGAAATTTATACCCCCCAGGGGTATAGG
>JBAVYF010000345.1:0-5864 GCA_049698655.1 Occallatibacter sp.
GGCGCGCAAACCGGCCTTCTGCGCCTCGATGGCGCAGGCCAGCCCGGTAGGCCCCGCGCCCACCACCAACAGATCTAAGATTTCGTCCTGCGTTGCCGGCGTTTTCAGCGTGGAGTCGCTCATGCCCATAGATTAGGGCATGGGGGCGCGGTTCGGCTGGGCCAGCCAACACTTTCCCGTATGGCGGGATTTCTATGGTAGAATGGTGTAAGTTAATGGTGGAAAGGTGGAAGACGATGGCCCTGAACATCAAAGACGAGGAGACGCACCGGCTGGCTAGTAAATTGGCGAAGCTGACCGGCGAGAGCCTGACTCTGGCTGTGAAGGTTTCGGTCATGGAGCGGTTGGAACGGCAAGAGCAATCTCCGGAGCGCATGGGGCGCCTGGAGCGAATCAGGAAGATTGTTGAACGAACCGCCCCGCTCATGAACGACGGCCGCTCTTCCAAGGAGCTCTTCGACGAACTTTACGACGAAGAAACGGGTTTGCCCAAATGATTGTCGACTCTTCGGCCATTGTCGCCATTTTAAGGGAAGAACCAGATTGGCTGGTTTTGTCTAAAGAGCTGGATTCTGCCAATTGCAATCGCCTATCGGCGGCTTCGTATCTGGAAACTTCTATTGTTCTGGACAAATATCGTAACCCAGTCCTGAGCGCGGGGCTGGACGATCTGATTGAAGATGTGCAGATGGTCATCGAGCCGGTCACCGTTGCGCAGGCGAGGATTGCACGCCAGGCCTACCGCGACTATGGCAGAGGCAGCGGCCACCCCGCCAACCTGAACTTCGGCGACTGCTTCACCTACGCCCTGGCCCGCGACAAACGCGAGCCGCTGCTCTACAAGGGCGACGACTTTGTGCATACCGGCCTAAAATCCGCATTGCAGCAGCCGTAGGCATTTTGCGCTTTGGCGGGTGGCCCAGATTTCATTGAGCCCGCTTCGGGAATCCTCGCGCTGCCCGGTTCATCTGAGAGAATAATGTCAGTGAATCGAGCGGACCATTCTGTCTTCCGGCGGGCGCCGGCTTCGGCAATTCTGGTGGCTTTGGCTCTGTCAGGGGCATCGGCGGCTCTGTGCGCACAGGGGCAGAACCCCAGCTCCGCTGCCAACGCCTTCTTCGGCAGCGTGACCGTCCGTCCGGCGACTGACGAAACCCTCAAGCTCTCGCTCGACGAGGCGATCGCGCTCGGCCTCAAGAACAACCTGGGCCTGAAGGAAGTCGAATACGGCGAAAAAACCCTCCGGGGGCAAAAAAACGAGGCGCTGCAGAACTTTTTGCCCACCGTCACGCTGACCGGCGACCTCGGCGTCCACCAGCAAAGCCTGGTCGCGATGGGCTTTGGTCCCAGCACAATCAAAGAGTTTTTATCGCTCTTTCCCGGCGGCGTGCTGCCTGCTGGATTCACCGGAATCACCCGCGACGACCTGACCGAAGGCAAGATTCAGTTCAACCAGATGCTCTTCTCCGGCCCGGTGATCGCGGGCTGGAAGGCGGTTGGCGCGGCGGAACGCGCAGTCCATTTCTCCAAAATGTCGGCCCGCGGCGAGGTGGTACAGCAGGTGGCCTCGGCCTATCTGCACGCCATCGCCGCCGAAAGCGAGGTGGATAACGCCAAGGCGCTGGAGGCGGCGGATAAGGTGCTGCTCGACCATGCCCACGCCGCTCACGAGGCCGGAGTAGTGGCCAATCTGGATGAGTTGCGGGCGCGGGTTCAGCTTCAGGCGCAGCAGCAGGCGCGCATCGCTGCCGAGAACGCCCTCGAAAAAGACCTCATCCTGCTCAAGCGCGAGATCGGCATCGACCCCGGCCAAAAGATTGCGCTCACCGACCCGGCTCCCTACAGCGATCTGGCCTCTCAGACCCCGGAAGAGATTCGTGCCGTCGCCTACAAAAACCGCCAGGACTACCAGAATCTGCAAAATCAGGTGGTTGAGTTCAAGGCCATCCACGCAGCCTATCGCAGCCAGCGGTTGCCTACCCTCAGCTTTGGCGGCTACTACGGGGTCAGCCAGGTGGGCGGCGTGGGCTCGCACGGAAACTTTGCCGCCGTGGGCACGCTCAGCGTTCCGCTCTTCCGCGAGGCCAAACTGCGCGGCGATGTAGAAGCGGCCCAGGCCCAATTGGACGCCGTTAACGCGCAGCTCGACGACCTGCGCGGCAAGATCGACCAGCAGGTGCGCTCGGCTCTGCTCGACGTAGGCGCGACGGCGAAGCTGGTTGAGGTCGCCCGGTCGAATGTTGAGCTGGCCACGCGCGCGCTGGCCGACGAGACCGACCGCGTGAACGCCGGCGTGGACGACAACCTGCCTCTGGTCACTGCGCAAGCGACGCTGGCCGCCGCTGAGAGCAACCTGGTCGAGAGCCTCTATCAGTACAACCTGTCGAAGCTCGCCCTTGCGCGCGCCGCCGGCATCATCGAATCGCAGTACCGTGTCTATCTGGGCAGATAGGCGCAGAAGCGACTCAAAATGGATTTCCTGCCACTTAGTGCAGCCCGTCCTACGCGGCGTCCCTGAGCCTTTGAGCGTAACGTAGAGACAAGGGGTTCCCAACTCGCATGCCCAGGCAGCTCCAGATCAAGTACTACGTGGAACCGGACCCCGCTGCGCTGGCGCGGCGGGCGGCGCAGTATTTTGTCGAGATGGCCGGCGAAGCGGTGGAGGCGCAGGGCCGCGCGCGGCTCGCCATCAGCGGCGGATCAACGCCCAAGGCGGTCTTTGAGCTGCTCTCTGACCCCGCGCAGCCGTGGCGCAATCGCATGCCATGGGATCGGCTCGACCTCTATTGGGTGGACGAGCGCTGCGTTCCGCCCGGCGACCCCGACAGCAACTACTGCATGGCCCGCGAGGCGATGCTGGACCACGTGCCGCTGCATCCCTGCCAGATTCACCGAATCGAGGGCGAGCTGGAGCCGGAGGTGGCCGCGGCGCGCTACGAGTCGGAGTTGCGCAATAGCTTCCGGCTGGAGGGCGCCGAGAGCCCGAGCTTTGACCTGGTGGCCCTGGGCATAGGCGACGACGGCCACACTGCATCGCTCTTTCCGCACACCGAGGCGCTCCATGAGATGAGCCGCCTGGTTGCCGCCAACCACGTGCCGCAGAAGGACGCCTGGCGCATCACCCTCACCTGGCCGGTCATCAACCACTCCCGCTCGGTCTTCTTCCTGGTTGCAGGGGCAGAAAAGGCCGCCATCTTGCAGCAAGTGCTGACCGGGCCGCGCGATCTGGAACGGCTGCCCAGCCAGTTGATATGGCCTTCCAGCGGTATACTTACCTTTATATTGGATAAAGCCGCAGCCTCACTTTTACCGGCAACCGACGAGGAAGGCTGCGGAGTTTTTGAGAGGGAAAGATGATTCTGGCGGGCGACGTGGGTGGCACCAAGGTTCATTTGGCGCTGTATGACTTTATCGATGGAAAATTGGAACCCTCTCGCGACGAGCGGTATGCGGCCAAGGACTACTCCGGGCTGGAAGAGATCGTAAGAGAGTTTCTGGGCGCGGAGAAGGTGACCGCGGCCTGTTTCGGCGTGCCCGGCCCGGTGCGCGACGGACGCCTGCGCCTCACCAACCTTCCCTGGACGCTGGACAGCCGCGAGCTGTCGGTCAGCCTTGGCATCACCCACGTCTTCCTGATCAACGATCTGGAGGCCAACGGCTACGGCGTGGACGAGCTCTCTGCCGATCAGATTTACACGCTCAGCGAAGGCGACCCGAGCCAGATGGGCAATCGCGCGCTGATCGCCGCGGGAACCGGCCTCGGCGAGGGGCTGCTGATCTGGGACGGCCGCCGCCACACGCCCTACCCCTCCGAGGGTGGCCACGCCGACTACGCGCCGCGCAACGAAGACGAGATCGACCTGCTGCGCTTTCTCAAGCAGAAATACAACGGGCGCATCAGCTACGAGCGCGTGGTCAGCGGCATGGGCCTGACCAACATCTACGAGTTCCTGCGCGAGGTGCGCGGCGTCGACGAGCCGGCCAAGCTGGCCAGGCGCATGGCGGCCGAGGATCCCAACGCCGTGATTACCGAGCTGGCGATGGCGGCCAAAAGCGAGATCTGCGAGAAAGCGCTGGATATGTTTGTCTCCGCCTATGGCGCAGAGGCCGGCAACCTGGCCCTCAAGCTGCTCTCAGTGGGCGGCGTCTACGTCGGCGGCGGCATCGCCCCCCGCATTCTGGAAAAGCTCAAGGACGGCCGCTTCATGAAGGCCTTCACCGACAAGGGCCGGCTGAGCCAGTTGCTCATCAACATGCCGGTGCGCGTCATTCTCGAGCCCCGCGCCGCGTTGCTGGGCGCCGCAGCCTACGCCGAAGCCCGCGCCGCCGAAATCAGCGGCATCTCGCCCCGCGCCGCATCGGTCAAGTTCTAACCTTATACACCAAACTCGGTGCCACAGGTCCGGATTTTCAGACCTGGGATTCTGTACGTATTGCTGTTGAATGCACGTTTTGGTGCGATTGCTCATCCAGAACTGATACTCTCTATTCTTGGGTGAATCTCAGGTATGGGATTATTGACCACAATTGATCAACTTCCTCTAGAGCATGTGGAAATGCTGTCGCGAATAGACGAGGCAGATCAGGCTTTGATGGAGCGCTTCGCATTCAAGATGGAGGTTAACCGGGATCTCGACCGCAGCCTAGTCAGCTTTCAAGCAAATAGAGAAGAGATTGGGCATCGTTGGTGCAAGTACCGCGAGGGGTTTTCAGCTGCGCTCATTCGATACGTGATTGATAAGGTCGGGTTTCCCAATGGCAGGATTCTTGATCCTTTTGCAGGGAGCGGAACAGCTCTCGTTATTGCGGCAGAGCTTGGCTATGATGCAGTTGGTATCGAATTATTGCCAAGTAGTGCAGAGATCATCGAGGTGCGCAATGCTGTTTTGAATGCAGACCGGGGCATTTTATCTAAACAGATTCGCGAAACAATCAAGGAGCGTAAATGGGCTAAACCAGGAGAGCGGCAACGATTCGCCCATCTACACATTACAGCAGGCGCGTTTTCGGAGGACAACGAACGGAAACTTGAGCGGTTTCTCTTCGATGCTACATCGGAGGGAGATGCGTTACTGTCAAGGTTGCTTCGTTTCGCCGCGATGTGCGTGCTCGAGGAGATCAGCTTTACGCGCAAGGATGGGCAGTATCTGCGATGGGATCATCGATCCGGACACAGCCGCGGTGAAAAACTCTTCGATAAAGGCATGATTCTGTCATTCGATGAGGCCATTTGCAGCAAATTGACGCAAATCGCAGATGATATTGATGGGAACGCAGTCCAGCCAACTCTTTTTCCTGCTGATTTCACAGTAGCAAAACCAGGAAGGATCGAGTTGAAACTTGGCTCATGCCTGGACATTCTTCCGAGCATGGAGCCAAACTCTATCTCCGGAATTATTACTTCACCGCCTTACTGCAATCGATACGACTATACCAGAACATATGCATTGGAGCTTGCCATGCTTGGAGCCGGAGAGCAAGGTGTGCGTACCCTCCGGCAAACAATGCTTTCCTGCACAGTCGAAAATAAAGACAAGCAGGATCTTCGGAGCAAGTTTGGATCTGCGATATTTCACGCGGCTTCAGAAGCCTTCGAGTCCCAGGAAATGCTAGGGCTCGTGCTTCATTACTTGGAAGCCTGCAAAAACGATGAAACGATCAACAATCCAGGAATTGTGCGCATGGTAAAGAACTACTTCTTCGAGCTTGCTCTTCTGATCTTTGCCAGTGCGAGCATACTCAAAAACGGAGCGCCGTTCGTTATGGTGAACGATAATGTTCGTTACCAGGGCGCTCATGTGCCAGTAGACCTGATTCTCTCCGACTTTGCGGAGCAGGCCGGTTACGACGTTGAAGCCATATGG
>JBAVYF010000346.1:0-4706 GCA_049698655.1 Occallatibacter sp.
CTCCCAGCTCCGGCGGCGCGGCCAGAATCCAGGCCTTGCCTGCGGAAGTGACGGTTGTGTATGTGAAGGATTGATTGCTTAACTCAGCCTCGCCGCGAATCATGCCCAGAGCAAAGACGCGGTTGCCACCACTAGCCAGCGGCAACTCAGCCGCGCTGGTGATCTGCCCGGCAATCGCTCCACCGTCCAGAGTCAGTTCCGCCCTGGCAGCCGGAACGGGTCCAGACAGCTCCAGAGGCCGCAGATGGCGGTGAACGCTGCCGCGGGACCGGATGCGCTCCACAATCTCCTGGCCCAGGTAGCAGCCCTTGTTAAAATTCAGCGCCACCTGCGGTGGGGCCAACTGCTCGCTATTCGCTCGCATAGATTTCGTCGTCCCTGAAAAAGTCTCCACCTGCGGCACGGCCTCCTGAGGCAGGTCGCGCTCGGTGATGTCGATGCCGTAAGCGGGAATCCCCTCGGCAATGCGAAAAGCCTCCAGAGTGGCCGCACCCACCGGGCTCGCGCCGGCCTCAACCAGAGCCTTCCACAGTGCGGGAATCTCCGCCGCCTGCAGCCAAAGCTCGTAATGCGGCGCCAGCACGCCGTAGGTTCGAACGACGCGCACTTCCTTGCCATTCCACGCAGCGCGCGCGCTGGTCAGCGGCTCCGGCAGCGCGGGCAACCCCAGCCGCGTCAGCACATCGGCGGCCTGAGGGCCGGAGAGACCCAAGGCTGTTTCGCCATCCAGCGGCGCCAGCTCCACATCGTCCATGATGACAAAGCGCTCCAGGTGGGCCAGGAGCCGGTCATACTGATCGGCGGCTATCGTCAGGTCGAGCGCCTCCCCCTCGCGCCAGACGTGCAGATCGCCCTGGATGCGCCCCTGCGCGTTGAGCACCAGGTTCCACGCGCCGGCGTTCGTGCCCAGGTCGTTCACCGTGTTGGTAACCATGCCGCTGAGCCAGCGGAAGCGGTCTTCGCCGCGCACTGCCACCCGCCGCAGCCAGCCCAGGTCGTGCACAGCGGCTCCGGAGACCAGCGCCGCTGTTTCCTTCCCCGCCGCGTCCAACTCCCGTGGGGTCAGCACACCGCGATAGACTACAAGCTCCGGCCGCGCGGCGTCTTGAGCCAGCAGCGTGGCAAGTGGTGTAGCCAGGGAGAGGTCTGTTTCCGTCATAGGGGATCTTTTCGCAGGTTTGGGCACAGATTTCCAGTGCAAATTACGCACCAGACCGCATCCTGATTATAGCCTTGGAAGAAGACAGGGAGTACTGATGAGCAAGCAGCACAGAATAGTGCGCGGATGGTTACTGACAGCGGCAATGTGTCTTGCTGCATCCATGACTGCGGCCCAGCAGCCGCCCGCGGCAACCGCCCCGCCTGTCGCGGCCGCGCCGCAGGCGCAGTTGGCCCCACCGCAGGCAGCCGGCAAGATCACCCCCGAGCAGGCGCGCCAACTCTTTGCCCTGGTGGATACGCTGATCAAGTTTTCCTCCGACGAGACCGGCCTCCCCATCAAGAGCACGGTGAAGCGCCAGATCACCTCCCGTGCCGCCGTCGAAAGCTACCTGAAGCAGAAGTTCGACGAAGACGAGAGCGCCCGGCGCATGCAGCGCAGCGAGATCGTGCTCAAGAAATTCGGCCTGCTGGACCGCGACTTTGCCCTCAAGCCCTTTCTGCTGGCGCTGCTCAAGGAGCAGATCGAGGCCTACTACGACTCCAAGACCAAAACCGTCTTCATGCTCGATTGGGTGGACATCGAGGAGCAGAAGCCGGTGCTGGCCCACGAGCTGACTCACGCCCTCCAGGACCAGCACTCCGACCTCGAAAAATGGAGCGACCAGACCCCCGACGATGTCTCGCTCAACTCCCCCGGCGACACCGACCACCTGGCCAAAGACGAGCTGGACACGGCGCGCCAGGCCGTCGCCGAGGGTCAGGCCACGGCCGTCATGATGGACTACATCCTCAAGCCGATGGGCAAGAGCCTGGTCAAAGACCCGGAGATCATGGACTTCGTCAGGCGACAGATGTCCGCCTCTGAAGATTCCCCCGTGCTGGCGCGCGCGCCGCTGCTGCTCTCTGAATCGCTGCTCTTCCCCTATCGCGAGGGCCTCAGCTTCGAGCAGGACGTGTGGATGGACCAGGGCCAGGCTGCGGCCTTTGCCGGAACCCTGGACCGCCCGCCCACCTCAAGCTGGGAAATTCTCAACCCGCGCGAGTACGAAAAGCGGCACGTACCCGCCGTGCCGCTGCTGCCCAACATTCACCCGCTCGTTGACAAGCTCTACAAGCCTTACGACATCGGCCAGATCGGCCAGCTCGACGTGCATATTCTCACCGAACTCTTCGGCGGCGACCGGGCCGCGCGCGACCTGACCCCGGCCTGGGACGGCGGCCTCTACTGGGCCGGCCAGCGCCTCAGCGCCAAAACCCCGGACGAACAGGCGAGCACAAACTCCATCGCCCTCTTCTATCTCTCGGTCTGGAAGAACACCGCCTCCGCGCAGGCCTTCGCGCGCATGTACGCCGATGAGCTGGGCCGCAAATACTCCGGCGTCAAACTGGAAAACTCGGTCGAGGTTGAAAACTCTGCCCGCCCCTCAACGGGATACAAAGTGTTTCCGCCGTCTGCCGACGCCGTGTCCAACATATCGGATCAGGAGCAAGTCTATTCGACCAATGAAGGGCCGGTGATCATCACCACGCGCGGCAAGCTGGTCTTCGTCGCCGAGAGCTTCCCGCTCGACCTGGCCCGCAAGCTCACCGCCCTCATCCTCGACGCGCAGGGCACCGGCGAGATGCGCATGGCGCGGACAATTGACCCGGCTTCAGCCTCTCGGCCCCGTGCCCCATCCTTTCCGCTTTTTTCTGCGGAAAGGGTGGGAGACCACGAAGCCGGCGATCAGAAAATTGGAGAACCGCTCACCGCCAATCTCATCCGCTTCTTCTCCAACTGCGGCGTGATGAAAGCCGCGGTCGATGCGGAAATCAAAGCCGCGGCAAAGTAACTCATAGGTTTTCGCAACTTTCCCAATGTTTCTGGTTCTAACCCGACATGGGATCTAATCCAGCGTTGGGGAAATGATCATGAAAGCCGCTCTTTTCTTGTTATTCCTTGGTTGTGTTTCCGCGTTCGGACAAGACGACGCTGGAATGATGGCCGCGCAGCAATCCATGCAGGCCACACAGCAGGCCAACCAGCAAGCCATGCAGGATATGCAGCAGGCAAGCCAGCAAGCCACGCAGCAGATGATGCAGAACGCAACTGATACTTCGCTATACTCCGGCTCGTCCGTCGCCATCGCCCGCCAGCCATCCTTCTCCGTCAAGGCTGGCGTAGTCGCTCCCGGAACCACTGTGAGCATCAAATGCAGTACGCGCTATGCGGTCATCTATTTCACCACCAACGGCTGGACGCCAACTCCCGCTTCGCGCCGCTACCGGGGGCCCATCCCCATCACTGCCACCACACAGTTACAAGCCATCGCCATAGCTCCCAACATGGCGCGCAGTCCAATCGCAATCGCCAATTACACCGTGAACGGCCCTGTTGTGCCTGTTTTTCCGCTCACTCTCGCCGCTGACGGAGTGCTTCGCGCCAGGACTCGCCTCCATCTGGTTACTAACTCCACGGTCTACTCGAAGACCGCCGAGGTGGGCGACAGCATCGGCATCTTACTCAATCAGGATGTGAAATTGGGCGATACCATTGTCATTCCCAAAGGAACGCCGGTGGATGCCGTCATTACCCAGGCCGATTCTTCCGGCCACATGGGCGCGCCTGGAGACATTGCCTTCGAAGCTGATTCTATAACCGTAGGTGGAACCACGGTTCCACTCTTCGGAGGCGAAACACTTGAAGGCGCAAACCATTATTCCAAAGTAAGAGGCTTGATCTTGATTCCAGTCGCAGGAGCCGCAGGCCTTCTGGTGCGTGGCGACGATGCCGAGATCAAGCCGGGCATGACCTTCACCGTCGCCGTGGCCGAAGATACGCCGCTGAAGCCGTAAGTCGGCAAGAGCGGTTCCCAGGTTTCGCCAACGAAGCCTGGGCGCTGACTGACAACTGATCCCTGATCTCTGACCCTGATCCCTGCCCTACTTATCCCCGCCCAGGATCGACCCCACAATTCCGCCAATCAGCGCGCCGCCGGCGGCCGGTCCCACCTGCCGTCTTTCGGTGCGCGGCAGGTACTCGGCGATCTGGTGCGCCAGCCGCGAGATGGGTAGCGTCTGCAGCCACACCATGCCCGGACCTTGCAGCACAGCCAGGAAGATTCCATCCCCGCCGAAGATCATGTTCTTGATCCCCGGCACCGTGGTGATCTGGAAACCCACCGAAGCCTGGAACGCGCCTACGTGGCCCGGATGCACGCGCAGCACCTCGCCCGCAGCCAGGTTCTTCAAGATCAACTCGCCACTCAGCTCCAGCCACGCCGTTCCCTGGCCGCCCACCTTCTGCAGCAGGAACCCGTTGCCGCCAAAGACGCCCGCCCCCAGCGACTGCTGGAAGCCCACGCCGATGGTCACCTGCGGCGTGGCGCAGAGAAACCCGTGCCGGTGGATCATGTACTCGCTGCCGGGCGCGACCTCGATGGGCACAATGTGCCCCGGAACCTTGGTGGCAAACGAGACTACGCCCGTGGCCCCGGAGGCGCGGTACTCGGTCATGAACAGGCTGCCGCCCCCGGCCACGCGCTTCAAAGCGCCAAAGATGCCCC
>JBAVYF010000347.1:0-6109 GCA_049698655.1 Occallatibacter sp.
ACTGAACGTTACCCAGAAATTCTTACTGACATTGCATTACCAAGGCACCAGCTTCTAGAGATTCATCGCTCCAAAATCTCGCTTCATCGCGCAAAAGCAGATTACAACTATCCAGCGATTCGGCTGCCCTATAAGTTCTCTATGCTTGCAGGGCTACCAACACGGATCTTTCAAATGATGCACGGTGGAGCGCTAGCGTTTCTCGTTGTTATATCGCCTAACGAAACGACCTCAGAAAGCTCAGAATCCTCCGCTTTGACATGGCGGAGGTCGCCGGTTCGAATCAGGCCGATCCCGTCATTCTTTTGTGAATCGCCAGCTAATTACAAAAAATTGGCGGAAAATAATGGATCAGAAGACTTTAAAGTCGTTAAAGACTTTAATGGCGTCATTTCCTCATAGTCTTAACAGAGAGAACAAGTGGGTAAGGAAACCACCTTCGACTACTTTCCTTCTTTCGAAAGGACTTTCGCGGAATCTTAGTCAAATAATAGTACGCCTATCAATAAGACGCCCTCAGACTATGATGCCATAGGCTTCCGTGAATGTAGCTTTCGCGTATGCCTCAGAAGCATAGCCAAAACCTCTGTCACCCCACTGGACGCCCCAGCTATTCCGACAGATAAACCTATCCGGAGTGTAACCAACAAGTGCAACGGCGTGTCCTCCACGAACCGTATCGGGCTTGTACACGTCAAGATTTCCTTTTGTACTACTAGCTTGGTCCCAAGTTGCATCTACATCTAACCTGGTAAGAATCGGTCCCTTGGTCGCAAGCCACATTCGCCAATTGTTTTTTGTGACGTCCCAGCTTGCTCCGGGCGGGCGGAGGCTGAAGTAGTTAGCAATTTTGTACTTGGAAGCACGTGCAAAGAAGGCCTGCACTTGCTCATGACACATTTTTTCTGGATCGAAAGGCGGTGTCGAATCGAGAACGCAACCGTATATCCTGGCTATATCCATCGCAGCTCTTAGGGTGGCTGACTCTTCAAGGGACGGTGCGGGCATGGTGGCGCTCATTTGCTTCGCGGCCATGCATATGACCCCGATGCTCCTCACTGATAAGTGTTCGTTCTGAGGTAACATCCCCTTTTGGACGAAATGCCATCGTAGAATCGCACCTGCCGCTGTAAACCCCCCACAATCTCCATATGCGGTCGGATCCTCTATTTTCCACCAAGGCTCTCTAAGATCCACAGAATCCGGGATCTCGGCTGGTGCAGCTAAGATATCTGCTTGTACTGCAGTTTGGAAAGTCCAGTCATTTTCAGGGTTCCTAGAGGGAACAACGTTTAGGATCCTATCTTCAGGTTTTATTTCTTTGGCCATGTAACTCACCGCTTTTGAGCTAATTAAAAAAATGTCCAAACTGGTTGCTTGCTTTAATGTAATAAACGAGCAAGCATACGTACATTCGGTATAAAGGTTGATGTGACGCTTGCTCGTTGTTACATCCTATGAGCTGCAGCACCCGCTCTTCATCTTTATTATCGATTATGTGTATCTTTACGCTACCCCTGCTCTTCTCCAATGCTGCATATTCACGTCGTACACGTGTTCCGGCAGCGACCGCTTGTAACGGGATCAGTCAACACCCAACGCCGTAGGTTAATACATGCTGTTTGATTGATCCCAGCCTACGACACTCTCAGAGCGTGATGCCGTACGCTTCCGTGAATGCAGCTTGCGCGTATCCCTCAGAAGCATAGCCAAAACCTTGATCGCCCCAGTTCGGGATCCCCCAGCTGTTTCGAACGATGAACCTGTCTTGCGTGTAACCAACAAGTGCGACGCAGTGCCCTCCACGAACCGTATTGGGCTTGTAAACGTCAAGATTTCCGCGAGTGTTTTTAGCGTTGTCCCACGTTGCATCCACACCTAGACGGGTAAGAATCGGTCCCGTGGTCGCAAGCCACGTTCGCCAATTGTTTTTTGTGTCATCCCAGCTTGCTCGGGGCGGGCGGAGGTTGAAGTAGTTAGCAATTTTGAACTTGGAAGCAATTGCAAAGAAGACCCGCGGATCACCAGGATACAATATACATGGCTCGAAAGGCAGCTCCAACGCAGTAACGCAACCATATTTCCTGATTATATCCAGCGCTGCTTTCAGGCTGGTCCCTTCAGCTTCAAGCATCGTTGAGGGGTAGGTGGTAAATGTATCCATTTCCTTTGCGGCCATCCAGGGGAACCTCACTGATAAGAGCGTGTTCTGACTTAATATCCCCTTCTTGACGCAATGCCATCGTAAAACTGAATCTGCCGTTCCCCAACCCACGCACGATCCGGTGCGTAGCTGATCTCCTATCTTCCACCAAGAAGGCTCTCTGAGATCCACAGAAGGCGGGATCTCGGCTGGTGCAGCTAAGATATCTGATGCGACTGCATGTTGGAACGTCCAGTCTTTTTCAGGATCCCTAGAGGGGATGACGTTTAGGACCCTATCTTCAGGTTTTATGTCTTCAGCCATACAACTCACCACTTTGACTGATTCAACAGAATCAATCCAAAACTTCTGTAACGTTTGACCTATGTAACCTTTTGTAACAAGCGACTGTACAGTTGCAGCGATTTATGGGCTTCAATTGTAAAAAGAAGGCAATATTGACAATATTGCTCAACATATATTGCTGAAGATCGTAAATTATGCAAATTGCCCTTCGAAGGATCTTGATTCGTTTGACTTGCTGGCTTGGGCTTATTCGCACACGGCTAACCAAAACGATTATGTGTGAAGCATCGATCCCACGAACCACTATGTCAGCTACTGAAGCTTACCCAGAAATTCTTACTGACATTCCATTACCAAGACACAAGCTTCCGGGGATTCATCCCAGCAAAATCTCATTCCACCACGCAAAAGCGGATTACAGCTACCCAACGATATGACTGCCCTATACGTCTCAAAACTTGCAAGACTGCCGACGCAGCTAGCAAAGGATGCCCAAAGAACGCTTCGGCTGCCAATCATCGCGGGCCTTCTAAGTCCCACGTCAGCGTTACGTTTACGTTCGCTTCGACCCCTGCTGAAGCGATAACCGCACCGGCATTAGCCTTCATGGTAAGACCGAATCCAACTGCCGCCTTCTGCGGCTTTACGCGAAGCGCTTGTATTTGATCTGTAATGGCTTGTGCTATAGGCTTGATGGACGAAAAGGCGTCTTCAAGCGAAACTTTTGCCTTTTTTAGGGGAAGCTGATCTCTAATATCAAAACCCGCCCATTCGAAACCTTCTGCCGGCTCCTCCTCGTCAACCTCGACCAAGACGGAGGAGCCACAGTAGTCATATTCGATCAGTTGCTTTGCCATAATGTTAACACACTCCCTACTTAATGACTTGCAAACGAGAGCAGCAGAGACTCCCTGACGTTTGCTGGCACGTTACCGCCTAAAAAGCGTACGTAACGGCTCGTCCCCACAGTCTCGTCCGGTCGTTTCAGCATCAGACTCTTTTTAAAATCCCGTAGACGTGCGGCAGCCGCCAGCTCTTACTCGATGCGCCACACTCCGCACAAGATTAGATCGCGCTGCGCGATCTGTTTCTCCCGCCGTAGCGCATCATTGTGGAAACCCGTCACCTCGCTAATCAAGTCGCAGCTTGGCACTGCTACACGCTACAAGTCGCTGTGTCCCACATATCCTGGTATATCATGCTTTGCGGCACGAAGTCTTGTGGGACGTTGAATATCACGTTCCCCGACAGGTTATCGCCTGGCTGTGAGCTCGTCACGGTGTCCATGCCGTTTGCAGCGAAGTGTGTGGTCTGGTCGAGACTGTAGACGTTGCCATTCATGCCTTTTATCTTGAAGTTTTCCGGCTCCATCGGACGATTCTTCGCGTTGAGGTTTGACACGGTCGCGGAATACTCGACGTACTTCATGCCGGGCTTAGCCGAGAATCCGCCCACCTGGGTGAGGTCACCCACGTATTGCGCTGAGATCGCGAGTTTTGACGACTGAGACGCAATTGGCGACTGAGATACAATGTTAAACGGAAGCTGATCCCATATGCCGGATTGCGTGACAAACATGTACCCAAACAAACCGAAGACGAACAAGAAGATGGCGATAACGAAAACGGCACCGACCGCCACAAGTGCACGGGATACCCGTTTTGGGGTCACGGTTGATTCAGTCGTCACGTTATGCACGCTTTGGGCGTTCAGGACGCCTCCCTTGAACTTTCCGTTGACCTCGACGTAATCGCCCTCACTAATCACGCCGCCGCATTTGATTCGAGGCCGGGATCCGAGTGATTGACTGACAGCACGACAAAACGCGGTTTCTTGAGCAGGGAAGAAAACACCGCCGCGACGATCAAGAAGAAGACGCCAAACAGCGCATAGCCGGTAGCCAATAGCAACTGCCGCAAATGCAGATTGATGGGAATGACGAAGGCGATCAGCAAGGTGCGAAGAAAATGATCGGAAATGCGACCGTCAGCAGCGTGAGGTCTCTTCGTACCCTTTCTCGCACTTGATCGATCGAAACTTCGATATCTTCGACGTGTCGCGCAAGCGCGCTACTGAGCCGTCCTGAAAGCGCCGCTTGCGTAACGCCCACCGTCGCTGTAGGTGCCCTTTCTTTCCTGTATTCGATGTACAAGGGTATCCCTAGCGCAAGCGCGAATGTGTACGCAGTCAACGCCCCCCACGGGGAGAAACTGAAGTAAAGTGAGACAGCATATGACGCCAGTTCGACTGCAGAACCCGCGATGCCGCACAGGGGGCCCCAGCGCACAAGCGACGCGGTTTCACCACGGCGTAATGCGTGATAATACCGACAATCGCGAGCGCCAACAAGATGGTGGCGAGCATGTCTGCGCTGTTGCTGAGGATCAACAATCCCGCCTCAAGGCCAACGGTATTAATGAATGATCCGGCGTGCATCAACAAGAACGAAATATGCAGAATGTCGTAGCTGGTGGAAGAAAGCCCATAGATAAGCCCATACGTGAGCCAGATCAGCAGGGCGATCGTAAATATGCCCATCCTTTTTCGCATTATACCCGGCCCCGCCAGAAGCGCCGCGTGCATGCTGTGCCGACCGCCCCTCAGGACTCTGGCGATTACGAGTCCGACAAAAGCAAGCACGAAAAAAGCAAGCACGAAAGAAGCGATCTCGAGGAAGGGCGTCCCTTGAATTGCAGCCCCGTTGGTGGCGTTGAGGGCGTAGATGTTGGCGGCGCCCTCCACGTAGACGACCCCGTTGACGACGGCAGGAGAGGATTGCACGGCGCCTCCGCTCGTGACGCCTCCCGTCGCGAACAAGCTCGTGCGGCTCCCCGCCACAGCGCTGTAATCGCCGGTGTGCTGGGCGTTGTAGCGGTACTGCATCGTATCGGTCTGTGCTGCTGCAGGAACGATTACCGCCCCTACGAATAACACGGTAACCAGAAGGACGACTACAGAAAATGAGACGATTTTGTAGACGCACACGGTTGCCTCTTGCAATGTTCTTGGGCACTAGACGCCTGAGAACGTGTCAGAGAACAGGATAACGGTTTTGGTCTGAAAATGACGGCGAGAGAGGCGGCGCTGCCCCTCCACACGCAAGATGTTGAACGTAGCATTGTTGGGAACGACCCAATCGGAACGTGCTGAAAGTGAAGAAAAAAGGAAGGGGGGCGGCAAAACGTTTCGATGGTTCATGTGCGATTAGTCGGGGAAGGCTAATCATAACGACTAAAGGCAGCGCTCGAGTCCACTTATTATGCTAGCTACTGCCATTGAATATTACTCGAATTTTCATCCTGACCCTGCCGCGCCATTAGAAGTCCATCGCTGCAAAATCTCGCTTACCCGCGCCAAGGCTGGATATGACTACCCGACGATACGCCTTCCCTTCGCGTTCTCGAGGCTCATAGGGCTGTCGACGCGTATCTACCAGACGGTTCACGACGGAGCACTTGCCTTCCTGGTAGTTGTCTCACCGGGCTCCGCCGGAGTCAGCAGCCCAAACAAATGCGAAAACTCCTTTTCAAGCGCCGATGCTCGACGTATTCACACGGCGGAGGTCGCCGGTATCAGGTCCCCAATGCAAGCAGTGGCCGCACAGATCACCGAATCCGCAGCGCCATAGTAGACGATCACTTCATCATCCGCATCGAGGAT
>JBAVYF010000348.1:0-5657 GCA_049698655.1 Occallatibacter sp.
TGGACGGCTCGTCGAGGACATAGAGCGCGCCGACCAGCCGCGAGCCGAGCGAGGTGGCGAGCTGGATGCGCTGCGCCTCGCCGCCGGAGAGTGAGGAGGCAAGGCGGTCGAGAGTGAGGTATTCCAGGCCGACGGCGTCGAGGAAGCTGAGGCGCTGGCGGACTTCGTGGAGGATGGGGCCTGCGATCTCATCCAGCATGGGCGAGAGGCGGAGCGCATTGAAGAATTCCTTGGCCTGGGCGATGGTGAGCGCCGTGGCCTGGCAGATGCTCTGGCCGTTGAGGCGGACGCTGCGGGCCTCGGCCCTCAGACGCTGGCCGCGGCAGTCGGGGCACTCGGCATAGCCGCGATACTTGCTGAGCATGACACGCACGTGCAGCTTATATTTCTTGCGCTCCATCTGCGCAAAGAAGCCGTAGACGCCGGCAAAGGCGCCCTTGCCGCGCAGGACGATCTCGCGCACGGCTTCCGGCAGGTCGCGCCAGGGCACGTCCAGCGGGACGCCCAACTCAGCGGCGTGCTTGCGGAATTCGGTAAACCAGGGACGGTACTTGGGGCGGTTCCAGGGGTCGATGGCGCCGCCGTTCAGGCTGAGATCCTGGTCGGGGATGATCAGGTTCAGGTCGAAGTCCATGGTGTTGCCGAAGCCCTGGCAGCGGGGACAGGCGCCGAAGGGATTATTAAAACTGAATAAGCGCGGCTCCGGTTCGCGGCCTGCGCGATGGCAACTCTTGCACTCGTACGCCGCGGAAAAGCGATGGCGCGGGCGCGGGGCATCTTCCTCGCGCGGGAGTTCCTCAAAAATCACCTCGCCGGCTTCGCGATAGGCGATCTCGGCGGCATCGACGATGCGGGCGCGGTTTTCCTGACTGACAACAATCCTGTCCAAAAGGACGAACACGGGAAGTGTGAAGTCCAGATCGAGAAGCGATTCGGGGGTAGAGAATTCGAAGATGCTGCCCTGCTGGTAGAGGCGGTTGAAGCCGGAGGCGCGCAGTTCGATGAGGCGGGCTTTGAGAGCCTCGGTGAGTGGAGAGCCGGCCGCTGTGTTGGCCGGGGCCTTGGCGGCGGGCTTGGCCGCGGATTTCAAAACACGGCGAACGGGCTTCGCTTCGGCTTCCGGCGCCGGCTCGGCGTGACGCACGGGAAAAAGCACATTCAGCCGAATTCCCTCACCCAGCGCCAGTGTGGCTTCGGCAATTTCGTCGATGGAGTCGCGCTTGACCAGGCCATCGCAGTGGACGCAGTGGACGGTGCCGCAGCGGGCGTAGAGCAGGCGCAGGTAATCGTAGATTTCGGTGGCCGTGGCCACGGTGGAACGCGGGTTGCGCGTGGAGTTCTTCTGCTTGATCGCAATGGCCGGCGCCAGGCCGTCGATCTCGTCCACATCCGGCTTCTCGATGCGCTCCAGGAATTGGCGGGCGTAGGAGGAGAGCGACTCGACGTAGCGGCGCTGCCCCTCGGCGTAGATAGTGTCGAAGGCCAGCGAACTCTTCCCGGAACCCGATACGCCGCTGATCACCGTCAGCTTGCCGTGGGGAATCTCGCAGGAGATGTTTTTCAGGTTGTGAGTCCGCGCGCCGCGGATAGTGATGGCGTCATTCAAAAGGAAGTCACCGGGCGAGAAGTCGGCCGAACGCGATCCTACCCCTTCTGCGAGGCTCAGGACGCAGACGGCCATTCTTCATTATAGGGCGCGGGGCAAATCCAGCCACTTTCCCATTGGCCCCGCGCGTCAAATCGACCAGAACCGGCCGATGCTTCCAAAAGGTGTATCAGAAAAAACAGGGAAAGCTTACGCCGCCAACGCGGGGCGGTACGCAAAAACCTGCAGTCGCTTGTCTTCCACTTCGCGATCAAGAACCCCTGCAAGCGCCATGAGGACTGCGGATGCGCACGCTGGACACTGCTTAGCGCAGTTGCCAACGCAACTACAGTCCTGACAAAGATATGCCGAGGAGAGAGGAATATGTTGCATCGAAGCATGTGTCATGGATTTACCCCCGATTGTCTTGCATTCGGCATCCGGTTCGTAGCATCGTGCCACCGTATGCGTTTTCCTATTTGGATAGATGCAGTCCACTTTCGCGGAGTTGTATTTTTTTACACAGGATGTCCGGCGCAGCGCTGCCGGCGGCGTCTGAGTCGTCGCGAAATCTACGGCAAATTTCTGGGGCTTAGGCGACCAGCGCGGAAAATCGGAGCAGATTCAACTCCTCCACTTCTTCTCTGCGGTCAAGCACGCCCGCCAGGCCCATCAGCACCTGGGAGGCGCACGCCGGGCATCGCGTCGAGCAGGAGCCGATCGAGTCGCAGTCCTGGCACAGGTAGGCTCTGGTAAGGGGAATGTATTGCCTGGTTTCGGAAGTCATGATCTCACGCTCCATCTCTGGCGCCTGCCGATTCCTTTCTTGCCCTTCCGTCTGGGCCGAAGGTTCGGAGATGCCTATTACTTTGAAAAGAGTTTGCTGTTGTCCTTGTCGTAGTTCTGAACGGCTTTTGTGGATTTCTCCGCGGCCTTTTCGGCCACGCGCTCTATCTTCTTCTGCGGTAAGACACTCGATACTGTCTCGTCTTCCAGCTTCTTCGCTTCCGGATTTTCAAATTGTACGGTCATTGTTGATCTCCTTATTACCACTATGAACTTTCCAATGAGCGCAGTACTGGTCAGTTCTGCTCCACACACAATCCGTGCTCGATTCCCTCTGTGGCTCGCGTGCGTCGAACTCTCAGCCGTCCCGTCAAAGGTCTGCCCCGGTAAACTGTTGAGTGAGGTATTTTGTGCTTCGTTTTTCCTTTTTTGTTCTGTTGTTCACATCGGTTGCAGGATTCGGCCAGGACTCTTCGTCGAATCCTGAAGCGCAGGCTCCCGTTGCCGCTCCCGCTGTTGCCGCAGCCCAGCCCGTCTCCGAAGAAGTGGCGGAAGCCGAGGCGGCCATCGTCAAGTCCGACTGGAAGGCAGCGGAGGCCAAACTGGCTCCCTGGCTGGCGGCTCACCCGGCCGATGCGCGGGCGCTGTTTGATGCGGGTTACGTGGCCGACGCGCAGAACCGCATGGACGATGCGGCCGTGCTCTACCGGCGGGCTGTCGAAGCCAATCCGCAGTCGTTCGAGGGGCACGCAGAGCTGGGGCTGCTGTTGGCGCGCCAAAATAAATTATCTGACGCGCGGCCGGAGTTGGTTGCGGCTACCCAGCTTGATCCCGGCGAGGCCGGAGCCGTCGCCAAGGCGCGGGCGTGGCGAGCGCTGGCGGAGATTGACCGCGCGGACGATCCGGCTGCGGCGTCGGAGGATCTATTGGAGGCGCTGAAGCTCTCGCCGGAGACGCCTGCCGACACGCTGCTGGCCGCCGAACTGGCCAGCCAAACCGGCCAGCCTGACGCCGCAGAAGCCTCCTATCGCCACGTTCTTGCCACGGACCCGAATTCCGAGCCGGCCAACGCGGGCCTGGCTCACCTTTTGATCGCGCGCAAACAGTATCCCGAGGCGGAAACCCTGCTGCGGACGGCTCTCGAGCGAGCGCCCGAGGACACGGCGCTGACCGCGCAACTGGCCACGGTGCTGGCTGCGCAGGATAAGGCCGAGGCGCTGCCGCTGCTTCAGAAGCTGCACGACGCCCACCCCAAGGACGCGGCGATTACGCGCATGTTGGCCGCGGTGCTCGACGACGCCGGAGACGCATTGGGCTCAGACAAGTTGTACGTGTCACTGCTTGCGGCCAGCCCCGCGGATCCGGCGCTGCTGGTGGCGCACGGGCAGAACCTCATCCGCCAGCTCAAATACGCCGAGGCCTTTGCGGCCTTCGACAAGGCCACCCGGCTGGATGAGGCCAACGCCGACGGCTGGAGCGGCCTGGCCTTTGCCGCCTCTAAGACCGGACAACCCTCCATCACGCTCCATGCCCTGACCATGCGGTCAAAGTTTCTTCCGGAGGTTCCGTCCACCTACTTTCTATGGGCGACAGCCTACGACACGCTTCACGACAAGGCGCAGGCGGTAGCCTATTACCACCACTTTCTGGACTCGTCGGCGGGAAAGTTTCCCAATCAGGAGTGGCAGGCGCGGCAACGGCTCCTGGTGCTGGAGAAAAAATAGTGGCCGCTGATTTTGTTTCCATCTTTCAGGAGGAGTACCGGGCGTTGCGCCCCAGGGCGCCGATGCCACCCATGGTGCTCCGTTTTCGACGGTTTACCTCGCTGAACACCAGGATTCGTCTGCGCGAAGGGCAGATTCAGGTCAGCCTTTCGGACCTGCTGGAGGGCGCGCCGGAGCCTGTGATCCGCGCCATCGCGCATATTCTGTTGGCCAAGCTCTACAAAAAACCCATCGACGCCGCGCACAACCTGCGCTACAAGCGGTTTTACTCGAGCGCCGCCGTCACGCGCCAGACCGAGCTGATTCGCGGCGCCCGCGGCAGCAAACGGTTCTTTGGCCCCGAAGGCCGCTTTTTCAATCTCGATGAAGTTTTCGATTCGCTGAACGCAAAGTTCTTCGGCGGGCTGCTGGGCCGGCCTGAGCTGACCTGGAGCGAGGGAATGGCCAAGCGGGCGCTGGGCCACTACGACGCCGCTCACAACACCATCGTGGTGAGCCGCGTCTTCGACCGGCCGTCGAGTCCGCGCTACGCCATCGAATACCTGCTCTTCCACGAGATGCTGCACCTGAAGCACCCGGTCACCCGGCGTGGGATGCGGCGATGCGTCCACTCGCGGGAGTTCAAAGCCGAGGAGCGGCTGTTCCCGCAACTGAAAGAAGCGCAGACGTTTATCAAGCGGCTGTAGCGAAATGGGACAGTGCTGGTATTGCTGACCTTGTGCGGGCGAGCGGACTTACGCCGCTTTCTCCACCGCCGCGCCCGCCTTCTCCGGCCCGGCAACCTGCCGCGTGGCGACCCAGACGATTAGAAGAGCGCCTGCAATCACGGAGCCGGCGCTGGCCATTTGGGCGTTGGATAAACCCCATAACACCTTGGGGTTGCGGCGGATAAATTCAACCAGAAAGCGAGCTATTCCGCTGAACATCAGGTACTGGCCGAAGATGACGCCCGTGCGGTGAGACTTGCCGAGTCTCCACCACAGCCACCCTCCGATGAGCAGCCCGGCAGCCAGCTCATAGAGCGGCGTGGGGTAGACGGGCACGAGGGTCGGCTCAATGCCATTGGGGAAGCTCATGCCCCAGGGCCGAAAGGAAAAGATAAGGAAATGAACCGGCTTGATCGCGATGCCATAGCACCCGTCGCCGGAGAGAAAGCAGCCGATGCGCCCGATGCCCTGGCCGATGGCGGCCGCCGGCGCGGCCAGATCAAGCGTGCGCAGGCCGCCGATCTTCGCCCACCAGCCCTGAAAGATCAGCGCGGAGATGCCGAACAAGAGCCCGCCGAACCAGGCAAAGCCGGCCGAATCCCACAGTACGCGCCAGCCCAGTTCGCGAAACTCCATGGGCGTGTCGATGACGTGCCACAGCTTGGCGCCCACAATGCCGGCCACCACGGTCACGGCCACCATGCCCACGGCGTCGGCCGTGATGCGTGCGCGGTGGAAGCCGCGGTCCATTACAAATGCGGCTGCCACGGCAGCCAGCCAGAGCATTAGCCCGAAGGTCGGGACACTTAAATGCCAAATGTGCAGATACGGAATCATTTCTCTTCAAGTATAGAC
>JBAVYF010000349.1:0-8644 GCA_049698655.1 Occallatibacter sp.
GCCGAAAACAGTATTGTTGTTGCGCAGGGCGCAAATCTGCATCTCACTCCAGACGTACTACGCGAAAAAACGAACATCCTGCGCGCCGCGGGACTCGTTCTGGCGCAGTTGGAAATCCCCATCGATACCGTCGAATGTCTGGCCAAGATCTGCGCGGAGATGCATGTGCCGCTGATCCTGGACCCTGCTCCGGCGCAAGCGCTGCCAGACGGATTGTTGAGCGCTGTGACGTGGCTTACGCCCAACGAGACAGAAGCGCAATTCTATGCAAAGGGAACCTCCTCGAATGAGGAAATGTTGGCGATGCTTCTCCGTGCCGGAGTGCAAGGCGTCATTCTGAAGCGCGGCGCGCTCGGCTCCGTCCTTGCCGGGTACGATGGCGTACCGCATTATCTCTCCGCGCATAAAGTGCGGGCAGTGGACACAACCGCCGCGGGCGATGCTTTCAACGCGGCCTTCGCAGTCGGTCTGATGCAGGGCTATGGTCCCGTTGAAAGCGCAAGATTTGCCACGGCTGCCGCCGCCATTTCTGTTACGCGAGCCGGCGCCCAGCCCTCCCTGGCGACAAGGAAAGAAATGCTCCTGGCGCTCGAACGTACAAATCATGACGAGAACTGGTCTGAGATGTTAGAACAGCATGAAATGACGTAGTGGGAGGGGATAATGCGGGCATTGTCGTTCGGCATGGGAATGGTTGCGGCGGGATTATCCTGCCTGTGCGCGGGAAGCATGACGGCTCAGGTGGCTGATGCTCCCCGCACCACTTCGGTTGACTATCCTCACGTCAGGCTGAGCAATAATGGCATCGCCGCGCCGCCTTGTTACGAGGTTCCGAAGCTGCTTACCGGCGGTACATCGGGTTGTACAGACCAGGAAACACAGACATGGCTGAGTGAAATGCGCGGATGGCGCGCGAACCGCCGCATCCGCATGGGCTACTCCGGCCAAATGTATGACCTGCCGGCACTGAAATGGACGCAATCCAGCTACATCCAGCCCCAGATGATGATGGAGGACAGGTATTTCTATGACGTGGCCGCGGGCAAATACACAGTGGATCGCTATGTAGACGACACGGAGAAGCGCTATGGCGGGATCGACTCCGTGCTCATCTGGCACACCTACACCAACATCGGTATTGACGACAGAAATCAATACGATCTGATTCGCGATATGCCGGGAGGACTTGCAGCCGTCAGGCAGATGGTGGCCGATTTCCACCGACGCGGCGTCAAGGTCTTTTTCCCGGTCATGCTTTGGGATCAGGGTACGCGCGACGAAGGTAAGCCGAACTGGACCGCCACCGCAGAGATGATGAAAGAGATCGGAGCCGACGGCGTAAACGGTGACACCATGGACGGCATTCCGAGCGCCTTCAATGATGCGGCGCAGAAGATCGAATACCCTCTGGCCTTGGAACCGGAAGCGTTCCCGGGTCATGATGAGATGCTGGCGTGGAACATCATGACCTGGGGATATTGGATCTATCCCTATGCACCGGATGTGAGCCGAAGCAAATGGCTGGAGCCGCGCGCGATGGTGAACGTGTGCGCGCGTTGGAATCACAGCAGAACGGACAATCTGCAGGCAGCTTTCTTCAATGGCGTTGGATACGAGACATGGGAAAACGTGTGGGGCATCTGGAACGGCATTACTCCACGCGACGGGGAAGCGATCCGGCGCATGGCGACGATGGAACGCGGCCTGGCCTCGTTTCTCGTGAGCGCGGATTGGCAGCCCTACTACACGACTGAGGCGCGTGGGTTGTTTGCCAGTTACTTCCCTTTGAAACCAGACGCCGCATGGACGCTCGTCAACCGCAGCGATTATGCGATGGAGGGCGATCTGCTGCGCGTAAAGGAACCGCCTGCGGGCGCAAGATTTTACGACGTATATCACGGTGAGGAACTTACACCGCGAGTGGACGGAAAAGACTCTATACTGACTTTCGAAGTTGAACCACAGGGATATGGTGCAGTGTTGCAGGTGAGCGGCTCGCTTACTGAGAGCCAGAAAAGCCTGCTTGCCAAAATGCATGAAATGACGCAGAAGCCGCTGGCTGCTTACAGCGCAGAGTGGAGTTATTTGCCGCAGACTCTGGTCGAGATTCAGGCGGCCAAAGCAGTGTCGGATGCGCCGGAAGGCATGACGAAAGTCCCGGCGGCGGACTACCGGTTCCGGGTCAGCGGCATCGAGATTGAGGGGCGCGATGATGTCGGCGTGGATGTTCAGTACCCGTGGGAATCTTCTCCTCGCAGGTATCACGATCATATCGTGAAGATCAATGCATTCTGGATGGATACAAACCTGGTAACCAACGCGCAATTCAAGAAGTTCATCGATGCGACGCAGTACCATCCCTCCGATGCGCACAATTTTCTCCGCGATTGGATCAACGGCACTTTTCCCACCGGCTGGGCGGATAAGCCCGTCACCTGGGTATCGCTGGAGGATGCGCGAGCCTATGCAAAGTGGGCGCACAAGCGCCTTCCGCATGAGTGGGAGTGGCAGTATGCCGCGCAGGGCATGGACGGCAGGAAGTACCCCTGGGGAAATAACTGGAATGTCGAGGCGGTTCCTACGCCGGATAAGGGACGCGCATTGACATCACCAGACGCTGTAGGCACACACCCGCTGGGAGCGAGCCCATTCGGCATTCAGGATTTGGCGGGAAACGTATGGCAATGGACAGACGAATATCAGGATGACCACACGCGGGCTGCCGTGCTTCGCGGAGGAAGCTACTATCAGCCGGGCGGGTCTATCTGGTATTTCCCCCAGGCATACCGCAATGATGAGCACGGGAAGTTCCTGTTGATGGCGCCCAGCGAAGACCGGTCTGGCGCCGTGGGCTTCCGTTGTGTCATGGATATGCAGTGACCGTTCAGCTCCCCGCGGGCTTCGCGGGGCGGAGTCCGGCTTGCATCGCCGCACCTTGCTGGCGCGAATACTCTCTCTAACTCGTGGACTCTACTTGGCGTGAATCCCGGCGAAGAACTGCCAGGCCATGTCAGTGAAGTTGAGTGGGTTCTTGGGCTCGCCTTCCTTTTGCCGGCGGGAATCCAGGCTTCCTGACCACTCATGGCCAAGGTTCTTGACGAAGTCAGCCAATACCGGCACACGATCTTTGCAGCCTTGCCAGGAAAAGCGCACACCCCACTCCGTCTTTTCAGCTGTTTGAATCTGACAGCCGTCCAGGTAGCCCCAGGTTACCCAATTGCCATGGGGCGTCGTTGCAAAATGCGGACTGTTGGCCTGGAATCCGGAAAACTGCTCGTCATCATCACCGTGTATATAGAGGATGGGCACGGGGCGAGCGAGCTTTGCCGGCGGATCCATCAGTGGAGTGGCTACGGCGACAACTCCCTTGATCTCTGTTGGATGACGCGAGGCGAGCAGCTGGACCATGCCCGATCCGCTGGAGAAGCCGGCAAAGAAAATACGTTTCCGGTCGGGATGTTCGCGGCGAACAACGTCGTGAAGAACATCCATTAGATATCCATCGTCATCCACCGGCAACATGCCAGGCGCCAGGCGATGCGTACGAGAGCCATTCATCTCCCAGAAGGTGACATTCTTCTTCCTGTCTATCGGCTGATCGGGCTGGGTGGCAACAGGATCAGGAAATACAACCAGGAATCCGTTGCGATCCGCCTCGTCGATCCAGCCGAAGTCTCGCGCTGTGGACTCCGCTGTGCTGCGAATGCCGCCGAGCATAAATACTGCCGCGGGCCGCGGCGGCAGATGCGCGGGCCGATAGATTTGATAAGGGCGGCTGTACCCGTTATGCGCGAATGGTCGAGTCTCCAACTGAGCGGCAGCGGGCTGCACAACGGCCGCCAGTACTGTGACAAAAAGAACAGACAACAGATTTCGCTGTATCATCGGAATCGCGATCGCGTTTGTGGAAATAGCGCAACTGCTTGAAACCATTCATAGACACTCGAAGGCCAATATACCTTTGGGAAACTTGCCTGTCAAGCGCCCTGCGTGCAGAGCGTCACGGGCAACCCGGTATGGCCTATGCTCTTCGAAGCGGCCTTGTTCTGCTTCCGGAAACAAGAGCATGTACTGGATCAGCAGACACGTCAGGGAAGGGCCTGATCCAGAAGTTGAACCGATCAAACAGAAAAATGCTCTATTCCGCCATCTCCTGGCTGTCCAGCGCCTTTGACTCCATTGGAAGAAAGCGCGGCCAACCGTGAGCCGGGAAGTCCAACTGGCCTCTGCCTAAACCATGGATAAATATCCGCCAATTTTATGATTCTATTGATGTCCGATCGCGTAGGCGCTCTTTGGTTCCAGCCCTGGAAGACCAGGCAAGACGCCCGCTGCGAAAAAAATCCCAAAATACTCTTGACAGGGAACGGGAAGATGGGCTAAAAATAGTCGTTGCAGTTTGAAACGATTCATTTTTCTGGAGGCATTATGTGCCAACGTGCTAAATTTGTCGCGATTTCATTCCTGTTCTCCGTCCTGCTCGTTGCGAGCAATGCCTACGGGCAGTTCGCCCAGCGCGGAGGCATCGAGGGAAATGTCCTCGATAGCAATGGCGCTGCCATTCCAAACGCCCAGGTCAGCCTGATTGACGCGGCCCACAACACAACCGTTGTTGCGGTTGCCAATGACACAGGGCACTTCCAATTTACCGGTCTGGTCGCCGGGCAATATGTTCTGAGCGTCCACCAGACAGGTTTCGAAACCGCCAAGTCAGACGTGATCCCTGTGTCAATCGGCGAGACCGCCCGGTATGACATCAAGCTCGCTCCCGGAGCAGTGACCGAGTCCATCACCGTCACCAGCTCCGGACCTATTCTGGATACAGGTCATGCCAGTGTCGGCACCGACATCTCCACGAAGCAGATGGAAGAGTTGCCGATGAACGGCCTCAACTTTACCTCACTGGCCGAGCTGACGCCCGGCATCAGCACGTACGTTGAAAAGAACATCAATCCCGGCGGCTCGTTCGCTGTCGGTTCGCAGTTTGCCTCCGGCGGCATCTCATTCACGTCCGGCGGTGTGGTCCAGGGATCCAGAGACAACGGCTACTACATCAACGGCGTCAACATCAACGACAACTGGGAAAGCAGCATCAGCTACTTGCCTGCCTCAAATGCGCTGGAGAACGCAAGAATCTCTGTAACCGATTTCTCTGCCGCTAATGGCCATGACTTTTCCACCTTCAGCGTTCAGACCAAAGGTGGCTCCACTAAATTCCACGGCTCGGTCTATGAGCATCTGGAAAACGATGCCTTGAATGCAATTGAGTCGTACGACAAGGCGACGGGAACGACGACCAAACCCACTCTGCGCAGAAATCAGTTTGGCTTTGGAGTCGGCGGGCCGGTCATCATCCCCAAAGTTTCCAAATTGAAAGATCGCCTCTTCTTCTTCGTCAACTACGAGAACTTCATTGAGCACGATGGTTCGCAGCCCGTATTGGCTATAGTGCCGTCCACTCCAGAACGCACCGGCGATTTCAGCGAGTTGTTGACGGATGGAATCCAACTGTACAACCCATTTACAACCACTTACGACATCAGCGGCAACAGCAGCCGTACGCCGGTCGCAGGCAACCGCCTCGACCTTGCGGGCCTGGTCAGTTCCAGTGCGTCCTCCAAGGCGTTTCTGGCCCTGTACCCTACACCCAACATCCAGACTCCGAGCGACAACTACAACTACCGTACAACGCAACAGGAAGCCTTTAACGACTACCATTTCGACAGCAGATTCGACGTGCGGATCTCATCGAAAGACAATGCCTTCGTGACCTTTTCGAAGCAGCATGGAACAAACAACAACTCTGGTGGCGTCCTTCCGGATTTTGTCTGGGACAACGACGACGCAAGCTGGCTGGTCACCGTCAACGAAATGCACCAATTCACGCCCAACCTCACCAATGAGTTCATCTTCGGCAAGGGCTATGGTTCTTTGACCATCGTGAGCCCAGCCGAAATTGCCTTCCTGCACAGCGCCGCAAATCCGATCCGGGACATCTTCCAGAACACCGGAACGGGAGCCAGCCAGGGGGTGTTCGGAATCGACTTTGACACCTATCAGTCTGTGGGGTTCGATCAGGACTTTCTCGCGTCCAACAATGCATTGCAGTTCTCGGACAACGTGAACTGGATCCATGGGCGCCACACCATGACCTTTGGCTTTAACTACTTCCGCAAGGGAGAGTACGACTGGGACTTCGGCCGCTATGTAAGCTTCAGCAATAAATTCAGCCGCGGAGGCGATCTGCAGAACCAGGACGGCGGCGACGACATGGCGGGCTTGGTCATGGGCACTCCCAAGCATATTCATCAACTCGACACGATTACTGGAGCGGATGACACAGCGCCAGAGCTAAACGTCCTCTTCCCGTACTGGGGATTCTATGCCAACGACAAGTTCCAGATGACGCCGAAGCTCACCCTGTCTGTGGGGCTTCGCTACGACCTGAGTCTGCCCATGTACGACCCCCAGAAGCTTTGCTGCGCAGTTTACCAGCCGACTCCGGACGGCGGCGTGCTGGCAATTCCTGGTGTGGCTTCGGGCCTGCCGCAGCATTATCTGAGTGCTGCGAAAACGAATTTTGCACCGCGCCTCAGCCTTGCATATGGTGCCACCAATCGCGATGTGATTCGGGCAGCCTATGGTGTCTTCTACGATAGCGGCGCATCGCAGATATCCAATGCAACGGGATTTGCGAACGGAGGAACTCCGGGAGGCGGCTTGGACGTCACGAATACACTCTTGGGTTGCGCCACCGATACGCCTTGCGTCACCATGGATATGATATTTCCTCAGGAGCCGGTCATTCCGAAAGGCCAGTACGACGTTAGCACCGGCGCTGGGCAGGGATACTTCGGCGACGGGTGGCTCTCCACGGTTTACTACCAGGACCAGAAATCTACCACGCTTCCGTACTATCAACGGTATCTCCTGGATGTACAGCATATGCTGAATCCGCAGACCTCGGTTACAGTCAGCTATGCCGGTTCGCAGGGAAGAAAGGGCACAAACTACACCAACATCAACCTGCCCGCGTACAAGACAACCTGGAGTTCAGCGTACGATGAATTTGATTCGGCGCGTCCCAATAACATTGGCCGCTTCGGCGACATCTATGTGCAGCGTGGGGACCTGAACTCCTTCTACAATGCAGGCATAATCAGCTTCCAGCATCGCTTCAGCCACGGCTACCAGTTCCTGAGCAACTACACATTGGGCAAGACCGTCTCCGACTACCCCTATGTAAACAACCTGGCTTACAACGGCGCACCAGGCGGCGGATCCAGCGGATTCCAATATCCGAATATCCGCGATCGCGGCGAGACCACCGGTTCGCATCGCCAGCGCTTTGTGATGAGCGGAATCTGGTCTCCAATCTATGGTAGAACTTGGCCCGGTTTGTCGAAGGCCGTGTTGACGGGATGGCAGATTGCGGGCACCGCAACGCTGGAATCCGGCGACAGGCTGAGTATTACTAACAGTGAGAGCACTGCAAATGACTTTGCTGGAATGGATCAGCCCAATGTTTCGGGAAACCCGAATCTCAGCCATGGGAAGAAGACATTCCTGAATCAGTTCAACTCCGCTGCATTCTCAGATCCGGGATTCGAGGTTAGAGGAAACGCTGGATTGGGTACCGTTCAGGGTCCGGGAAGGAACAACCTGGATCTCTCCTTGGCAAAGAACTTCAAGATCTGGCAGTCCCTCAACGCGAATATTCGCGCCGATGCCTACAATGCCTTCAACCACAGCCAATGGACGAGTGTGATGACCGACTTGCATCAAGGCGGAATACATCTCGGGACGGTAACTGGATCTCGTGAGTCGCGCATCACGCAACTCTCAATGAAACTGTCGTTCTAACGCGTGTCTTGTCCAACTCGATCTGCGTTCCCTGAATTGTTGATCTCAAACTCGGAACAGAACAAAACGAGTTGGGTGTGTATATGTCCGGAAAATTCAGGGAGAGAGGCGTCTGAGACGTGACCGAAGGCACCTCCCTTCCGGCAGAAAGCATTGCGCTGACGCCGAGACGCTTTACCTCGGCTTCTCCGGCGCGAGCCATCTGACCGGCCTCCGTTGACAACCCGGAGTTCGCCCATGACACGGAGAGGGAGTTTGCAGCGAGTAGCTATAGAGAATGCGGCAATCAGGGAAAATTCACAGTGCGCCGAACATCAGGTATGTTATTGATATATATGGCTCTATTGAAAAATCTTGGATGGCGCGCTGTGGCCCGAGTCCGGACTTCCAAACTGGGCTTGTGGGGCTGTTCCCCGCATTGCCTGCCATCCTTTCGCCCTGTTCTTCATTTATTGGCGTTCCTCCATGCGCCGGTGTCGACTTCTGCTTCACGGCAGCTGGGAGATTTTCAGCCTCGATTGCAACGTGCCGAAGGCTGGTCATCTTCTGCGCAAAATATGCACTGTCGCCGACCGTACGCTCCTGCCCGGGCAGTAAGTTTCCGTGTTACAGTGAGTTTGGTCGATGTAGTTGTAGTTTTTTGCCCTGGGATGAGTCAAGCCGGCTGGCCGGAGCGAAAGACGTCGAGCGATGATCTGCGTAAACGGGACAACTACCCACAAGGTCCGGCTTGAGCAATCATTGGTATGAACGTGGCCGGCCAACTGCGGCAAACTTTTCG
>JBAVYF010000350.1:0-1642 GCA_049698655.1 Occallatibacter sp.
CAATTCGAGTCCGGGCGCGAGCACGTGGGCAAGGGCGGCATTGTGCGCGACCCGGCCGCGCACGAGCTGGCGATCGGCAGGGTCGCGCAGTGCGTGCGCTCGCTGGGTTGGCAGGTCGTGGGGACCATCCCATCGCCCATCACAGGCGCCGAGGGCAACCGGGAGTTCCTGCTCTACGCTAGGCGGAGCTAACTGCGCTACGGCGGGTCCCCTGCAACTATGAGCCATTTCGGACGGTATTCAAGGTGACTTTTTCTTGATGAAAAAGCCACTTGGCGATTGTGCCTTGGCCTACTCCTGCAGTTGACCCGCCGTAGTGGAGTGGGCTCCCGGCCTGATCCATTACACTTGGACCCATGGCCTGCGTTGCCATCGTTTGCAAACCGCACCGGGAGGAGCTGAAGCGGCTTTTGCCGGAACTGATCGTTTGGTTGCGCCAGCACGGCTATGATCCGGTGCTGGATCGCGAAGGCGGCAGCTATACTTCGGCTGCGCCCTCCGTGGCTCGTGCGGATCTGCCATCGCAATCGCCGGGACTGGTCATCGTTCTGGGCGGTGATGGCACGTTGCTGGCTGCCGCGCGCATCTTTGCCACCGTCGGCACCCCCATCCTCAGCGTGAATCTTGGTTTCCTCGGCTTCCTCACCGAAGTCCGCCTCGCCGATCTCTACGCCACCCTGGAGAACTGGTGCGCCGGCTGCCACAGCCTCGACGAGCGGTCCATGCTGCACGCTGCGCTGTGGCGGCAGGACGCACAGACCGCGAGCGCCGAAATCGCGAGTTTTGACGCGCTGAACGAGATCGTGGTTTCCAAAGGCGACATCGCCCGCATGGGAGAGTTTGCCGTGGAGCTGGACGGCAAGAGCGTCGCCCGCTTCCGCGCCGACGGCGTGATTGTGTCAACTCCTACGGGTTCGACCGCCTACACCCTCGCCGCCAACGGCCCCATCCTCACTCCCGATGTCGATGCCATGGTGGTCACGCCCATCTGTCCTCACCTGCTTACGCTCAGGCCCATCGTAGTGCCGGGCGGCGCATCGCTCACCGTCCGCGTCGAGGGTGTCCCCAATCTCGCGCTGCTCACCATCGACGGCCAGCAGGGTGTCGAACTTCGCCGCGGCGACGAGGTGCGCTGCTGCCGCTCCAGCCACACCGTCAAGCTTGTCCGCCTCGGCGGTACGGGCTTCTTTGATGCCTTACGCAGCAAGCTCAGTTGGGGTGAGTTGTAGGAACAAAACGGTAGAGCGTGGATCTATTGGGCCAGCCCGTCCAGCAGAACCTTGGCCTTGGCAGCCAGCGTCTGCGCTCCGTACACGTCGCCTGAGGCGAGTGCCGCCCTGGCCTGCTTCAGGAATTCCCGTATCTGGCCGATGGTCTTCTGCTCGGCATCGCCCAAAGTGTAGTTGATGCTGTTGAGCCCCCTCTCAATGGCGGCTATCGAGTCCTCCGTCTGGCGGCGAAGGCTGCCGGGGTCGCCCGAGGAAAGCTCGCCAATGGCGCTTACGGCCGTGTTCGGACTTGCGGCCACCTCCGGCGTACTGGGAGCTTCCTGCGGATTCGCCGGCCTCCTGTGCTTGGCAGACTGCTTGATCGACTCAGCGTGCTCCCTCATGTTGTAGATCGGTTTGCCGGGAATCAGGAG
>JBAVYF010000351.1:0-7286 GCA_049698655.1 Occallatibacter sp.
CACCGCGCCCACTCTAGTTCGATCAAACTCTTGCCCATTCCGGTTCCGAGAAATGCGGCGGCACGGCCCAAGCGGAGCGCCCATCCGGCCACATCGCGCTGGTGGGGAAACATCGCTGGATTCAGCGGCGGCACTTCGCTCAGGCCCGCAACCTGCGGCGTGAACCGTTTGGCGGCAAGGAATCGCTGGTAGTCGCTCGAGTTCCGCTGCTCGGGAAGAATCAGCTCGCTGCCCATCACTGCGCCTGCTGGCATGTGGATCGTCTCTCTCATTAGAAGTCTCCGTGATACTCTTCTGCGGCTGGCGTCGCCGCTTTGGTTTTGGCCTTCGCGTAGGCGATGCGGCGGTGCTGGTCCCACTTCTTGACCGCTGCGGTTGGGGTTCGCGCAACCTTGTCGAGCTGGTTCGGCCACACCCCAAACCGTTCCCGGTAAGCATGAGCCGCCCATCCTTCGCTGTATCCCCGCTCTGTGGCGATGTGCAGGAACCCGCTGTAGAATTCCTGCTTGTCGATCATGGTGGCTTTCTTGTCCTTGCCGCCTTTCGACTCTCCGTGGGGATGGTTGCCATTCAGGGAGAACTCCACCAATTCACCGTCCTGGTGATGCGTACTCGCTGGCGGCGCTTTGAGCACCGCTCCGCACCATTGGCACTTGGCGCGGCCATAGGGAACGATGGCGCTGCAGGTAGGGCACTTGTGCGGCTTCTTTGGCTTATGGTCGCCCGTGAAAGCCGGGGTACGGTCGCCCGGCTTGCGTGCGTCCAGAGACTCATGGTGAATGTCCGTCACCATGCCCAGCCGCAGAGTGTTCCCGGCGTGGTCGAGGATCAGTAATTCCTTCCCGTCACCATGAGGATTGCGAAGTCCGCGGCCGATCTCCTGCACAAAGGCCATTTCACTGTTTTTGGGTTTGGCGTCGATGATGCAGCGGACATCTTCATCCACTCCCCGGCTCAGGCACCCGACCGAGGCGATACCCTTGATACGGCCTTCCCGGAACGCTTCAAACACCGGCCGTCGCCACTCCATCTGCATGGTCCCGTCGATGTAGCCGAAGGGAATCCCCGCCTGCTCGAACTTGGTCTGCTGCTCTCTGGCGTGGGCGCGGTCTACGCAGAACATGAAGGTGCGGTCCTGGTTCCACCGCTCCTGCCACGTCTTGACCACATCGGCGACGATCCGCGCTTCCCTCATCGCCTGCGACGACTCGCCTTCGTCGTACTCGCCTTTAACGATGTGGACACGCGAAAGGTCAACCTCTTCGGCGGGAGCGAAGATGCGAAAGCCGCAAAGAATTTTCTCGTCAATCAAGTCTTGGATCGTAGCTCCGATGATGAGCTTCGACCAATGGAGGCCCATGCCCCGCGCCCAAGGCGTAGCCGAAAGCCCAATCACGATCTTGTCTGCCCATGCCGCGCCGTCCATGATCTTGTAGAGCGCCTCAAAACTCACATGCGCCTCATCGACGATCACAAAATCTACCTCCGGCAATTCGCGCCGGATGAGTGTCTGGACGCTGGCGATTTGCACCTGCGCATTCCAGTCGGTGCGTACATGCTGGGCCTGGATCACGCCAATATCGGTGATGCCGACGCGCTCGAAGGAATGAAGCGTCTGCTCGACCAGAGTGATGTCGGGGACTGTGAACAATGGCCGCTTGCCCTTGGCTAACGAGTTAGCGAACAGATGAGCCGCCAAAAGCGTTTTGCCGGCTCCGGTAGGGGACTGCACCACGATGCGGCGATGCCCCTCCTTCGCGGCTTGCCGGATCAGCGGCACAGTCTTTTCCTGCCATGCCCTCATGGGGGGCAGCGATAACTCAAGATCGGAGTCGAAAAGGGTTCTCATGCCGCCTTTGCTTTACGTTTCGGTTGATTGTAGAGCCCCATGCCGTGAGCCAGCACAGCCCGCTTCCTGCGGTCCCGGCCACAAATATGCGGTGCTCCCGAGCGAAAGAATACCCTACCCCATGCCGTTTGCCGCCAGATTCCAGCGAGGCCGCATTTGACACAGAAAGCGATGGTCACTCCTTCTTTGGTGCGATATTACACGCCTCGTAGTGCTTGGTTGCCGGGGAAGCGGAAGAGGGCATGAACTCCATCTGAAGCTCCCGCTTCCCCGGAGTTCGCCATACTTCGACCGGCTCCCCACATTCGGAGCAATGGCCGATGCGGGCATACTCATACCCGGCATCGAACATCGCGGCCTGGTCTACCGGAAAGGGCATCTCAGTACGCGATGGTTACGTGTGGGATGCTTCCGCCAGCAATTGCCGACACAACGGTTTCCGCCTCGGCCTTGGTAAGCGAACATGCCATCAGCGCCTCAACCGCTTCGCCATTCACCCGCTTGCGGTGTTTAGCATTGGCTGCACGCGCTTCGGCGGCGGCTTGCTCTGCGGCGGCTGCATCGGCTACGCGTTTCCGCTCGGCCTCAACTGCGGCCTCCTGGTCACGCTCGGCCTGAGCCGCCGCAATCTCAGCATCCCGCGCAGCCTTTTCCTCAGCGAGTATTCTTCGGGTCTCGGCATCCTTGACTGCCTGCTCTGCTGCCAGACGTTTGCTCTCGGCGTACTGGAGTTCCAGAGCCGCATCGCGTTCGGCTTGCTCCCTTGCGGCCTTCGCTGCGGCTGCCATCCGATCCTGTTCGGCACGTTCTGCCGCTTCTTCCCGCAGTTTGGCAAGCTCGGCTGCCTGCGCCTCGGATTACTTGCGCCGCGCCAGTTCCGGCTTGAGCACCTTGAGGGAGGCGATGATTGCCGACTCTGCGCCGATCTTGTACTCCTGCATGGTGGATAGGTCGAAGGCTTCCAGTTCGGCGATTGCCGCTTCGATTTCGGCCATGTCCATGTAGACGCGCTGGCCTTTGGCAGCAAGTTCGTTGCAGATCCCTGCCAACCGTATCTTCCGCGCTTCCTCTTCCGCTTCCCACGAAGTCAGCGGTGCCAGAACTTCATCCTCGATCCCGCCCACGATCCCGACCAGCCTGCGCTTCTCGGCGTCGATTGCCGCGATCTTCCGCTTTGTCGCTCCTGTCAGTTCCTTGGCCCGCGCTTCGATACCGGTGCGCAGCTTCTGCAAGGGTCTCGCAAATCGCTTGAACTCGGTGCGGGCCTTCTCGGTAGCAATGTCGTACTTCTTGGCTTCTGTGAGGTACCAGTCCCGACCGGCGGCAAGCTGCGCATCCGTGACCGCTCCCGGCGTAAACAGCAAGTCGTCAGCCATCGTGTCGATTACCGCGAGGGCTGTAGAGGGCTCACTCACCAATGTCTCCGGTGATGTCTCCGGTTGGGCGGAACTCGTCGAACTCTTTGCCGAGCGCGAACCCCCGCCGTTCGGGCTTGACGGGGATTGCGGAGGGTTTTCGGATTCCACCTTCGTGTACGGGTACAGGTCCGGGCGGCTCTTGATGTTCTGCCCGAAGTAGGTGCCGATGGACGGCGCCGCCATGAGTGCCTGGTGCATCCGTGGTGTGACGTTCTGGTAGTGGTACTCGCTCCCGTCTTCGCCGGCCGCAACTTGCTTTTTGGTCGGCGGGAAACGGAGCCCAAGGGTTTCAGGGCCGTAGTAGCCTTCCCCGAAACCCACTTCTGCAATCTGGCTGGATTTAACTTTGACGTATTCCACTTCACGCTCCTTCAGAACAGAAAGTCATCTTTCGCGGGGACGGTCGATGCCGGAAGACTCTCTGGCTTCGGCTGCGATGTAGTCTCTGAGGTCGGCGATGTCTCGATCTGAGAGACCGGGGTAGGGTCCAGTTCCGGTTCTGGAAGCTGCTCCGGTTCTGGCTCAAGCAGCGCAGCACACAAAGCACCTGAGGCATTGTCGTCCAACTGCGGAACGATAGTGTTGGCGGTTTCCCGGCACGGCTTCGCGCCATAAGTGCCGTGGTATCTGCCCTCGCACACTTTGTCGTGCAAGTAGGTTTCCAGTGTGTCCCGCAGCTCCGATTGTTTATCGGAAAGTGGGACGCCTTCGGCAATCTTGCCGTCTGTGGTCAGAAACTTCATGGTTCACGCTCCTTGGGTTACTGGTTTGCCGTCCACGAACTCCACTCCATCCACGTAGATCACATCCGCGATGTTGATGAAGTGCTTCTCGTTCTTGTCCTTTTCTTCGATCTGGAAGTGGCATTCGAGCCCCACCGAATCGTGGAGCAACTTCCAGAGCTTTGTGTCGAAGCAGTAGGCGATGCTTACGCCACGGTGAGCGCCTTGGAAAGTGACCACCACATGAGGCCGGGTACGCCCTTGCTGGGGAATGTCGATTACTCCTTTGACGATGCAGGTCAAGCCATTGGGAGGGATGAAACGGACTGCCGGCTGGGTTCCGTCTCCCTGGAGGGCGCCTGCCGCCTCTTGCTGCGATGGCCGCTGTTGAGGCTGGCTGGCAGCAGGAGAGGACTTTGGCCCATCGGTGGGGGGTTGAGCACCCTGCGCGGCTGTGGGCGCTCCTGCGGGCTGGTGCGATGTTGCACTAAAGGGATTCTCTGTCGCCTGCGCCGGGGTAGTGCGGCGAGTCCGGTTCCCAGCCTGCTGCGCATCGGTATCCTCGTCGGGAGCTACGCCGATAAGGGAGCAGCCATCATAGCGGCGAAAGTAGGTTGCTTCCGCGCCGAACTGTTGCGGATCGCCTTCTTCTGAAATCTCGATCCCATCCGACTCCATCCATTCCCCCGATTCGTGGAGCAGGAAGGTGACGACGCGCAGCTTCCCGTCCGGGAAGATTACGTGCGGTTGCGAGAAAGCGATGCCATGCTTTGACAGGCGGGGGAGCGCCATCGAAAGACAATCGGCAAGATCCGCATAGTTGTACGAGAACTCGCCCCCCGACTTCATCTTTACTTTGGCCGTCTTGCTCTTCGGCACCGTCACGTACTCAGCCTGCGCTGCCGCCAGAGCCTTAGCCAGTGCCGCGACCGATTCACTATGTCTCATTGCTTCCCCTCGTGTTTCCTGGTTGAATTCCGGCCCCTGCCCGTTTAGTCCGGCTCTTAGGCCAAGTCTTAGGCTGCGTCTGTACGGGCGGATCGTCTGTCGCGGTGTTCTGCGGGGCCGGAAACTGGTTAAAACACACCGAGCGCGGCGCTGGCCGTCTCCATCTCTTCCGGCGTCTCGATGGGACCACCAACAACGGCGAACTCCCAATCCTGCCATCCCGCCGCTCGCTTGCACTCAATCAGATTCAGCGCCAGTTGCCGGGTAGGCAGTTCGCCTTCGCTGATGGATTTCCACCGGCTCTTTTCGTTCTGCCGGTAAAGGACGATGTAGAGAATCTCCATTAGAATTGTGTTGCTCCTTCCTTGTTGAGTTCGAGGTCGTCGCCTTCGGGGTTGTCGTCGGGGATAGCGTGCAGAGCCTCGGCAAGCTGGAGGGTTGCTCTCCAGATCTCCGACTCGTCATATTGCACTTCTCGCTCTGCTTCGCGGATAAAGACGCGAGCAAATGCCGCCGCCGCGAGAATCGCATTGTGGCGTGGGCTCAAAATTTTCTGCCGGTCGGCGGGCGTCTCTCTCATAATGTGTCCTCGCTTACAGAATCGGGCTGAATTGCCTCAATCGCAAGATTCCATTGGTAACGCGCCATGTCTCTTTGGTCATACGCAACCGAGCGGACGATGCTATCATTTCCGCATGAATATCGCCGTGGTGCTTCGAGGGTGGCGCAAGGCTGAGGGTTTGTCGGTAAGAGAGGCGGCGCACCGGGCCGGCGTGGATAAAATGGCGTGGTCGCGTATCGAGCGGGGGATGCCGATAAGCCAGGCCAATTTTGCTGCCGTGGTGTGCTGGCTGTTCTCATGGTCGTAGGAGGTGGTGCAATAATTACACCTTCAATCCTCTCGCCTTGATGTACTCCCGCGCCACGCGCTGAGGCTCTTCGAGCATCACATTTTCATCGAGAATCAAGCGGGCCATCGCGTCGGCCAGGTCCAGGAGCTTCGGCGCGGCCTTGGCAATCTCTTCCTTTGCCGATGGCTTCTTTGGACGCGCTACCGGCTTCGGAGCTTTAGCCTTCGGGCCGGGGAAGCTGGTCTGCGCGGATTCCTTCGCCTTCGGCCGGCTGGCGACTGCCTCTGTGAGCTTCGCCACCGAATCTCCATCTTTGCCGGCAACGGCATGGAGCACAGCGCCAGGAGTCGCAGCGCCAGTAGAGAGTAGCGCCTTGGCTTCCAGTGACACCGCAGAGAGCGCGATTGCGTCGGTGACGTAGCGGAGCGGCTTGCATACCCTCCGCGCCACGTCAGCGGGCGTCTGTCCCCACCGGATGAGCTTCCGGTACTCGACTCCGGCTTCCCACTGCGTCAGGGGCAGGCCGGCATTCGAGGTCAGGTTCTCAATCATCAACTCGATTTCGTCGCCCTTGACCTGTTCGCAGGGAACTTTGAGTGTTTCGCCGTTCGGCTTGAATCCTTCGGCCAGGAGTTCAAGGCACGCGGTGAGGCGGCAGTGGCCGGCGACTAGGGTGCGGATGCCGGTAGCCTTGTCGTACTTCACTTTGATGGCTTCGCGCACACCGTCAACCTTGATGGAGGCTTTGAGGTTGGCGATGTGTTCGCGGGCGGCTGGGCTGGAAAGGTCGCGTGCATTCCAGCCGGGTTCAATCTTGATCCAGCGCGGATCGTAGTAGGCGCGGTCAGAGCGCAGCGGAGTCGAGCCTTCGGCTCGGTCGAAGCGTTCGCCGGGTGTAGTTTTCATGGTGTCTTCCTTATTCGGTGAGCAGTTGAACGAGTTGGAATACGCCGAGAAACATCAAGACGCCAGCGACGGAAGCGAGCGTGACCGCCAGGAACCACTTCGCTGCGGCTGGCATTTTGGACGGCGCGGTACTGATGTTCGCGGGCTCCGGCAGCACATCCGCGAGGGTGTAGGGCTGACTCGCCATCTTCGCAAACTGCGCTTCCCGCAAGTCTTCGGCGAGCTTGATGAGGATGAGGCGGTCGTCAATCGGCACGGTGCAGTCATAGGCGAGCAAGTCGCAGTCCGCGGCAAGCTGGCCGAGTTCTTCCACGCTGGTCATCGTTGGCCTTTCAGGTACGCCGTAGCAGCCTGGAGGCTATCGGCGAGGGTTTTTCCCGTAGCGAGGTCAATCAAGCAGCCGCGCAGGGACATATTGAAACGGAATACGTTCATCGGAAGGTGGTGCAAGTCGATGAACAGCTTAACTTCGGTCCACGTTTTCACTTCGACTCCCTGAACAGTTGCGGGTAGATGGCGCGGTCGAGGGCGGTATAGAACCGTCTCCGGTTGCGGCCGATGGTGTAGATGAGCCGGAGCGACTCCCCGAAGC
>JBAVYF010000352.1:0-14935 GCA_049698655.1 Occallatibacter sp.
TTCAGCCGCTCCATCTCTGTCATCAGCTCTTCGTCAATGTGCAGCCGTCCGGCGGTGTCCACAATCAGCGTGTCGCAGCCCATGTTGCGAGCCTCGCGGCGGGCCTCGGCGGCGAGACGCTCCACCAGCGTCGATCCGGCAGCTTCGCCCTTCTGGTCGCCCTCGTAGAGGCGGACTTCAACGGATTTCGCCACAACTTTGAGCTGTTCGCGCGCGGCGGGGCGGTAAACGTCCACCGAAACCAGCATGGGCCGATGGCCACCCTTCTTGAGCCAGGCCGCCAGCTTGCCGGCGGTAGTGGTTTTGCCGGAGCCTTGCAATCCGGCCATCAGAATGACGCTCGGCGGCTGCGAGGCGAACTTGAACCGCGCCGTGTCCTTGCCCAGCAGCGCAATCAGCTCGTCGCGCACGATCTTGATCACCTGCTCGGATGGCGAGAGCGCGGTCAGCACCTCGGTGCCCACAGCCTTGACGCGGATCTGCTCGATCAGGTCGCGGACCACGTTGAGATTGACGTCGGCTTCGAGCAGCGCAACGCGAATCTCGCGCAGAGCGTCAGTGATGTTCTCTTCGGTGAGCGTGCCCTGCCCACGGAGGGCCTTGAAGGCGCGCTGGAGTTTGTCTGTTAGGTTTTCAAACATAGGTCTGCTTCAAGTTTACCGGAGAGGGTGGTATGAAGCTACTCGTTCTTCGGGAAGAACAGAGAACGCCATATTTGCATTTGGCCAAAACTCATTGGGATCTTTCTGCCAATGCAGTCTGCCAATCACTATCTACCCCGACCTTGTTGAGCTCCTTTTCAATGGTCTTCCCGGTATCTGAGAGCAGCCATGCCTCCGCTTTCGCGAGGAGTTCATCGGCAGAGTTTGCTTGAAATTTGCGACCGTAGGTCACAGCGAATGCGCTGCCAGCAACAGGTCCAATTCGAGTTAAATCGATATAGCCGTAGGATCTGCTGGGAATCATGTTCAGCGAAACCACGTAATAGAATAGCTCTTTGGATTCAGCATCAGGCGCTGCGAACTTGAAAAGAATTTTTATGTTTGGTCGAGGGCTGACGAATGCCCTCGCGATGTCTGCGGGCAATGGAGCCGGATTCCAGCCATAGAGATTCAAAACCAATTCATCCACATGTTCCTGATCAGAGGGAGAAACTGGGTCAAAATAGACTGTCCAGACACGTGTCGCGTGGTCGAATTCCGGTGTATCGCGGAGGAAATCACGACGGTCGAAGCGGACCTCCTCTGCGATTGGAGAAATGTGCGCAGTCATGTACGCAAGCGTCTGGCTGCAGTCATGTTTGACGAGCGCGCGATAGCGATCGCTCATTAAATCGCGAACAGTCATGTCTGGATGCGCGCTGCGATACTCATCCATGAAGCTGCGAAGGGCGGCTTCTTTTTCAGTCTCGGTAGAGAAGGATTCAGGACATCGAAATGCCGCTGCACCAGTGTTGTTGGTCTTCGTCGAGGCGGCGGTCTGCGCAACCATTATGGGTCCGAAAGCAAGGAGCACAACTCCGATGGAAGCCGCGATGGATATTCTCATTTTTTGACCCCCTACTGATTGCAGAGCAATCGGAAAAAGCCCTGATTATCATATAGCATTGCGCGTTACAAAAATAAATGGTGCACCGAACGAATCATTCCGCCGGCTCGATCATGTACTGCTCCAGCTTGCCGTCGGGGTAGGTGTAGGTGGTGAGCCTGAGCCGCTTGCCGGGATAGACGATCTGGAAGCTGCGGAAGGTCATGCCGCCGCGCTGCTCGGTATTGACCTGGCGGAAAGTCAGAGGCTCGCCCAGCGGCGCAAGGCTCTCGCGGAAATCCGCCAGCGCCTCGGCGGTGAAGTAGTCGCTCAAATTCGGCGCCAGCAGGCTCCGGTCAATGCGGCCCTGTTGCAGATCGTGGAAGATCGCAATCGCCTGTTTTTCGGCGTCGGTGGGCGGAAACCCGGCCACCACCGGCGTTGCCAGTTGCGCGATTGTGATGGCCGCGCCCACTGCATCCTGATTGGTCAGCACGACCACGGCCACGCCATCATCCACCAGCACCTCGCTGTCTGAAACGAAGCCGGAGACCTCGCCGGAGTGTTCAATCGACCGATGGCCGTTGCGGTCTTGCACCTCCACGCCCAGCCCGTAGTGCGTTCCCTTGCCGTCCTTCAGCTTCACCTCGGTGAACATCTGCTTGTAGCTCTCGGGCTTCAGCACCGTCTGCGCAATCAGGCTCTCATCCCACAGAGCCAGGTCGTGCGCGGTCATCGCCAGCTCGCCGGCCGCGAACATCCAGCCGAGGCCCTCCTTGGGTGCCACGCGCAAGGGTCCGAGGGCGTGGCGATAATACGGCGTGGCGTCTACTTGCGTCAGCTTCACCTCGTCCGAGTTCCACACCGACTGCATCCCCAGCGGGCGGAAGATGTGCTGCGTAAGAAATTCCATGTATGGCCGGCCGGTAACCTGCTCCACGATGCAGCCCGCAATGACGAAGTTGGTGTTCGAATACTGCCACTCGGTTCCCGGCTCAAAGTCGAGCGGCTTTTTGCCCCACGTGTCGATAATCTGCTGCGCGGTTTCGGGATGGTTCATGGTGGTCATCACGTAGTCCTCGGGCCAATAGTCCTGGTAGCCGGAGGTGTGCGAAAGAATCTGCCGGATGGTCACCTCGTCGCCGCGCGTGAGACCGGAAACGTATTTGCCCACCGCGTCGTCCAATGAGAGCTTGCCTTCCTCCTGCAGCAGCAGAATCGCCGTTGCGGTGAACTGCTTGGAGATTGATCCGATGGAATAGCGCATCTCCGGCGTTGCGGCCACGTCGGGCACAGAGCCGGCGGCGAGCCGCGCTTTGCCGTAGGCGTGCGTGTAAACCAGCTTGCCGTCCTTGACCACGGCCACCGATGCCGAAGGCACGCCGGTCTGCTCCAGCACCTGTGTTGCGATGCGGTCAATTCTGCTTTGGATAGCCGGATCGAGCGCATTGATCGTCTGCGCACGCACAGCAACGGCAGACAGCGCCAGAACCACCAAACCCGAGCAAACCACTATTTTTTCCAACTGTTTCATCGCCACAAATCTCCTTCGCACGCGTTGCGAGCCGATAAAGCCAACACCGACTAAGGTAACAGGCCGGACGCCAGCGCGGCAGCACGTGAAGTCCAAACGCCTGCAACCCCTCTGTCTGGGTTTCATGTCTGAGAAGAGCGGCCCCTGGCACACTGACCACCTGCCTGCAAACGTATACTATCTTCGCCATCTTCGGTCCCAGCGTTGCGTACTGTGCAAGCAGGAGCCAGCGCCGCTTACCAATAATCTCTTTGGCAATGGAGCCTCATGGATCGCCGCGATTTTCTCAGAATCAGTGGAACTGTCATAGCCGGCGCTACGGTTGCCTCGGGCCTGCCTGCCGTCGGTTCTGCTACCGAATCAACCCCTACGGGAGAGGGGCGCATTGTGCTGCCCATCAATCGCAATTGGCGCTTTAGCCCCGCCGCCACGCCCGCGGCACGCGCCCGCGACTTTGACGACTCCCGCTTCGCCCGCGTCACCGTGCCTCATACCAATCTTCGCGAACCGTGGCACAGCTTCGACGAGAACTCCTACGAGTTCGTCTCCGTCTATCGCCGCCACTTCCGCCTGCCCGCCTCCGCCCGCCGCCAGCGCGTCTTCGTCGACTTTGAAGGCGTGATGACCGCCTCCACCGTCTGGCTCAACGGCGAGCGCCTGGGCGAATACAAGGGAGGCTACACTCCCTTCTCCTTTGAGCTCACCGGCCACGTTGACTTCGACCGCGACAACGTTCTGGCCGTCGAAGTGGACTCAAGCGAGCGGTCCGACATTCCCCCCTTCGGCTACGAGGTGGACTACCTTACCTTCGGCGGCATCTACCGCGAAGTCTCCCTGCGCATCGTCTCGCCCACTTACATCGAGAACATCTTCGCGCAGCCCAAAGATGTCCTCACCGATCACCCGTCGCTCGATGTGCAGTGCTTCCTTGCGTGCGACACGTATTCCTTACGGAGCGGACTGACCCTGGAAGCGGCGCTCTACGACGGCGAGCGCCTGTTGGCGAAGAAGGCTATGGAGGTGCAGGGAGGAGAGGATGCACCAACCTTTGCGCCCACTATCCACCTCGACAATCTCGGCACCATCCAGCTCTGGAACCTGCGCACGCCCAAGCTCTACCGTGTCGAGGTGCGCCTGTTGCGCGTCACAGAACTAGTTGACAACGACACGCGCCGCATCGGCTTCCGCGAGGCCCGCTTCACGCCGCAAGGCTTCTCGCTAAACAGCCAAATCGTCAAGCTGCGCGGCCTCGACCGCCATCAGACTTTCCCCTGGGTGGGCCAGGCCATGCCCGCCCGTGTGCAGCGCCATGACGCCCTCATCCTGCGCAAGAATCTCAAGTGCAACATCGTCCGCACCTCCCACTACCCGCAGTCGCGCCATTTCCTCGAAGCCTGCGACGAGATCGGCCTCCTCGTCCTCGAAGAGATTCCCGGCTGGCAGCACATCGGCGATCAGTCCTGGCAGGACTTAGCCGTGGACAACGTCAGCCGCATGATTCGCCGCGACTGGAACCACCCCTCCATCATTCTCTGGGGTGTGCGCATCAACGAGTCGCGCGACAACCACGACCTCTACACCCGCACCAACGCCCTGGCGCACCAGCTCGACCCTTCGCGACAGACCGGCGGCATCCGCAACAGATATGACTCCGAGCTGCTCGAAGACGTCTTCACCATGAACGACTTCGGCTGGCCGCTCCGGCCGCCCAATCATCCTCTCTATCTCAATACCGAATTCGTCGGCCACACCTATCCCACCAAGACCATCGACAATATCGAGCGTCTGCGCGAACATACCGTGCGACACGCGCGCGTGCACGACCAACTTGCCTCCAATCCGCAATATGCCGGCGGCATCGGATGGTGTGCATTCGACTACAACACCCACGCCGACTTCGGCTCAGGCGACCGCATCTGCTACCACGGCGTCACCGACATCTTCCGCGAGCCCAAGCCCGCCGCCGGTTTCTATCGCTCGCAGTGCGACCCAGACGAGGAGATTGTCCTCGTGCCTGCCTTTCACTGGGCGCGTGGCGATGAGAGTGTGGGCTTCACCAATGCCCTGGTCTCGTCCAATTGCGATCACCTCAAGTTCTACATCGCCGGCAAACTGGTGGCCGAGGCCGATCCTGACCGCAAGCAGTTCCCGCATCTCAAATACCCGCCCTTCACGGCGGATCTCACCCACAGCTTCAACCCCTGGGGGGATCTGCGCATCGACGGATTCATCCAGGGCAAGCAGGTCATCTCGCGCAGCTTCTCCGGCAAGGGCATCGATCAAAAATTCACGCTGCTGCCCGATGACGCCACGCTTGTTGCAGACGGGGCCGACACCACTCGCGTCGTCCTGCGCGTCACAGACGAATTCGACGCCATCCGCCCCTTCGCAGCCGACGCCATCCGCTTTGAACTCATCGGCCCTGCCGAGATCATCGGCGACAATCCCTTCGCGCTGATCGGAGGCACAGGCGCCATCTGGATTCGCGCCGGTGAGCAACCCGGCAAGGTGCGGCTCACCGCCCATCACCCCTACCTCGGCGCCCAGCATGTCGAGTTCGACATCAAGCCCGCACCGCCCGAAACCGCCTGACGCGCTACGGTTGGCGATCCCGCGTAGGGGATCGTCGATCAGTTCGATTTGCAGTTTACTTTGAAGCCTTCCTGCTTTGCGAGGCCGCAGTAATACTTTTGCTCTTCTTCAAGCGTCTCGAATTTCTTTGGGTGGTTAGGATAGAGAGCTTCAAGACTCTCTTCGGCAGCGCCAACTATGTTGAGTGAGAAGTCGTAGAGTGCCTTACCCGCCAGATAGGGTATTGCCGGACGATATTGGCACTTGCCAAATAGAACCAGGGTCGTCTGATATTGCAAACTTCCTTGGTTTCGATGGCGTCCCGTGCTCAACTCTTTGAGGCCAACCGGATCGCATTTCTTCGCGAGATAGTTGGCTGGCCAGTAAAAGTCCTCGCCATCCTTCTTTCGCTCGACAAGAACTCTTCGCATGAATTCAGTTACTTCCGGTGTGTCGAAGTGATAGGCGACGTCTTCGATTCCACTCCGAATTAGCCAGTTTGGTTCCTTCCAATAACGCACGAGAAGATCGTGCGGATTGCCACGGCGCGAAAGCTCATCCGATATGGGCCAGCCACTCGCTTGGCCCTCGCCGACTCCGCAAACTTTCCAGTCGGCAAAACAGGAAAGAAGCTGCTCCGTCGAAAATGTTGGAAGACGATTTGCTAGCTCATCGGAAATTTCATAGACATTGCTGCTTCCGCAGACCTTGGAATCATCAAAGCATGCTTTGAGTTGGTCCGACGAGAACTTGCTCAAATCAGGTTTTGAGGAGTCCTTTGTAGATTGACCGCTAGCCAGCGCAGTGGCGAGAATTAGGAGGGATATACTAAGTGTTCTTTTCATCTTCAGTTTCCAGTGTGGCCTGACTATAACACGGATTCCCTCAATGCACCCCCGGCGGCAGCGGCGGGTGCTTGACGGGTTTCTTGAACATCCAAGCCGCTCCGGCGCAGATAAATGCCAGCACCGCCGTCCAGCGGAAGACGTCCACATAGGCCATGAGAGCCGATTGCTGCTGCATCAGCCCGTACATCAGGCCAAAGGCGCCGGGACGGCCCTGGGCGGGGCCGAGCCGATGGCCGACGTAGCCGGCGATGGCCGCCGACTTCTGCTGGAAAACCCAGGTGGACGAGGTGATGTGCGTGCCGATCTCGGTCTGATGCAGCGCGGCGCGGCGAATCAACGCCGTGGTGGCCATCGAAATCCCAATCGATCCGCCGATGTTGCGCAGCATATTCGCAAGGCCCGTGGCATTGCCCATCTCCCTGTTGGGAATCGTGGCCATCATCATGGTGGACATGGGCACAAAGACGAAGCTCAGCGCAAAGCCGGTCAGCGTGATGGGAATCAGCAGCGTGAAGGGGCCGATGTCCAGGTTGACCGTGCCGAAGAAGAGAGCGCAGAAGCCGAAGCCCAGAAAGCCGGCACAGAGCAGCTTGCGGTTGTCGATGCGCGAACCGAGAATGCCGATGATGGGCGAGCCGATAAACGAGCCAATGCCGCGCGGTCCCACAACCAAACCTGCGGTAAAGGCCGTGTAACCCAGGATCTCCTGGTAGTAGAGCGGCAGAATGGCGATGGTGATGTAAATGCACATGCCCAGCATCGCCACCAAAATACATCCCGTCCGGAAGTTGCTGTCCTTGAGGACGTGCAGATCGACCAGCCCCTTGGGATTGGACCATGAGCGCCAGATCCAGAACAGCAGCGAAACCACCAGCGCCGCTACCGTCCAGCGCACCCATGTGGCGCCGAACCAGTCGTCCTCCTGGCCCTTGTCGAGCACGATCTGCAAGCTGCCGGTCCACACCATCAGCAGGCCGAAGCCGATGTTGTCGAAGGCGCCGACCTTGGCGTGCTTGATGTACGGCGGATCGTGGACGAAGCGCGTGATCATGAAGACGGCCAGAATGCCCACCGGGATATTGATGTAAAAGGCGTAGCGCCAACTGAACGTATCGGTGAGCCAGCCGCCCAACGTGGGTCCGATGACCGGGGCGACCACGATGCCCAGGCCGTAAGCGGCCATCGACATCGAACGCTTCTGTATCGGAAAGCTTTCCAGCAGAATCGACTGCGACAGCGGTTGCAGCGCCCCTCCGCCCGCCCCCTGAACGACACGGGCCAGCAGAATCACCCCCAGCGAGGGAGCCGCGCCGCAGAAAAACGAGGCGATGGTGAAGATGCTGACGCAGATGAGCAGAAACCGCTTGCGGCCCCAGCGCCGGGCAAACCAGTTCGAGGCCGGCAGAATGACAGCATTCGCCACCAGGTAACTGGTCAGTACCCAGGTGGCCTCGGAGTTTGAGGCCGACAGGCTCCCGGCAATGTATGGCAGGGCTACCGACGCAATCGCCGTGTCCAGCACCTCCATGAAGGTCGGCAGCATCACTGAGAACGTCACCAACCACGGGTTCACGCCCTGGGTCAGCGGGTAGCGGGCTTGGGCGGCGTCGTAGGGCATAGAGGTGGAAGATTTGAGATTAAATGATGGGGGTGCAGGCTGCCAGTGAGCAGGCGCAGCTGGGCTGTGAGAGATTCTGTAATTCACGAAAGACGGGAGAAAGCGCCGTAAGACATTTTGAGCGGCGGCTAAAGACTCGCCCTTTGATAGCGAAGGAATTCCTAAATCTCAAAAAAGATTCAGTCCTTCGACACCCAGGTCCACATCATAAACGGCTTCGCTGGTGGCGAGGATGGCGGTTCCGAGGGGGGAGAAGGCCAGGCCGACGAGGTTTGCGCCGGAGAGCACGAGGGCGGCCTCGCCCTGGGGGGTGACGCGCACCAGTCCGCGGCGGCCATGGAGGCAGGCGGCCAGGTAGACGTCGCCCTCTTTGGAGAGCGCCAGGCCCTGGGGACGGCCCAGGCCGCGGTACCAGGGACGGGCCTCGCCGTGGGTATCGATGGCCCAGATGGCGTCGTTAGAGGAGAGCGTGGGACCGGTGACGAAGAGCGTTCCGTTGGCGTCAACGGCCAGGTGATAGGCTGCGACGCTGGGCTCGAGGGTGGCGTAGACGAAGATCTGGCGCTCGGGGTTGATCTTGAAGATGGTGCCGCTGCGGTCGCCGACAAAGAGGTTGCCGCTGGCGTCGAAAGCGGCTCCGGTGGCCACGCCCATGCCCTCGGCGTAGAGGGCGGGCTCGCCGGCCTCATCGATGCGGTAGACGTTGCCCTCGGCGCGAGAGGTGACGAAGAGGTCGCCGTCAGGATTGAAGGCCAGGCCGGTGGGGTTGAGGATTCCGGTTACGAAAGGGGTTCCGCGGCCGTCGGGGCTGACGCGCACAACGGAGATGGGAGTCTGCTTGCCGCGTTGGCCGGAGATGGTGGCATAGATCATGCCTGAGCGGCTGACGGCCGGGCTGGTGACCGGGTGCAGGCCCTCGGAGAGTTGGCGGGCCACGCGCAGGGGAGCGACATTACTGGCGCCGGCGAGGTTGCGAACCTCGATGAGGCCGGTGGTGGCTTGGTCGGGGACGCGGAGGGCCAGAGCGCCGGAGCGGCTCATGAGCACGTGGGCGGGGAGGCCATCGACCAGGACGGTGGGCAGAGCGGAGCCGAACGGACCGAGATTTGCGCCGGTCAGCTCGACCTCGCCTCCGGGCAGCGCGGCGGCGGGCAGAACGTCGTCGATGCGCGGCGGGTGGAGGGTTTCTGCGGCGGATTGGGTGCGGGCGCTCGGCATGGCTTAGAACCAAATATGCAACAGCGATGCTACACCCAAAGCATACAACCCTGCTCCCACATCATCGAGAACGATGCCCCAGCCTTCGGGGAGGGCTTCGAGCTGGCGGACGGGGAAGGGCTTGGTGATGTCGAAGAGGCGAAAGAGGATGAGGGCAATGAGCGCGTGACGCCAGTCGGCGCGGCTGCCGATGAGGGCGATCCACTGGCCGGCGACTTCGTCGATGACTACGAAGCCGGGGTCGTGGATGCCGGATTCGCGGGCGACGATGGTGGAGGCGGGGATGCCGAAGATGAGCGTGAGAGCGATTCCGGCGATGAGAGCAAGGAGTAGAGACTGCGGCGTGGGATGAAGGCCCCAGGCGAAGGCGGCCCAGAGCAGCACGGCAGCCACCGATCCCCAGGTGCCGGGACCGGGCTTGCCGAATCCCGCACCGAAGAAGGTGGCGATAGTCCAGGCCCAGAGAGTTTTGCGGGCGGGAAGGGGCTGCGTGGCGGCGTTGGGCGTGGGGCTAGTTTTCATCGGAGTCTCCGTTGCCGCCGCCGCTGAGACCGCCCAGGTCTTCGAGGACTTCGGGGTCGAGGACGGGGGAGCTGATCTTGTAGACGCCCATGGCCCATTTGCCGAGATCAATCTTGCGGCAGCGGTCGCTGCAGAAAGGAAAGTCCTCGTCTTTGATTCGCACGAGCATACCGCAGGTGGGGCAGCGGAGGAGCTTGGCGGATTTTTTCTTTGGGGGCATGTGCGTGTTCCTGCCTGGAGGCAGCCGTCCATGAATATGGTACAGGGTGGGGCGCTGGCGGAGTGCGACGGCTTGCCCCGGTGGCGGATTCTCGTGTAGGCTTCTGAAATTCGACAGGAGGACGCGACCGTGTTCGACGCAAGACAAAGCAATTTGCTGGATGTAACTACCTACGCGCCGATTCGGATTGCCCTTCTGGGCATCCTGAGGACAATCTTCGGGCTGATCGTGGCCGTGCCGGCGGGCCTGCTCATTTGGATTGGACCCAATGGTGAAGCAGGAGCGCCTCGGTCGGCGGGAGACATGCCGCCGTGGTGGATGTTTTTCATCGGCCTTGTGCTTGGCTTTGTCGCCTTCTGCATTGTCACCGGCGGCGTAGGGCGCATCGTGAGCGCCTTTGCGCGGGATTGCTACTTTCGCGCGGGCCCGGATGGCGTGGCGATCCGGCTTCCGGTACAGGGCTGGTTCGGGCGCTTCCGGATGACCGAATACAATTTCCAGTGGGGCGAGATCAAACAGTTGGTGCATTTCACGCACAGCATCAACCTGATTCCTGTTTCAAGGGAGCTGCAGATTGAGCTTGTGGCCGGCAAGACGGTGGTCATCCCTCGGCATTACTTCTCAGCCAGCGTGAAGAGCCTTCAACAGCAGCTTGTGACGATACGAGCGTCGGTGGGCAGGTAGGGCAGGAGTGCGGCTCATAACGGGCCGGAGACGACGCGGGCGACTACATCGTAGTCGTGGGCTTCGGTGATCTGCGCGCGGTAGAAGCGGCCGGGTTCCGGAGATTCCAATTCGCCGAAGTCGTTTATGTAGACCTTGCCGTCGATCTCGGGGGCGTGGAACTGCGTGCGGGCCTCCCAGAGCAGCGGAGTCTCTTCGCTTTCTCCTTCGGCCAGCAGCACTAACTCGCGGCCTACCCATTGCTGCTTGGCGCGCTTACTGATGGATTGTTGCAGCTTCATCAGGCGGCGCTTGCGGGCTTCGATGGTGCGGCGAGGAATTTTGCCGTCGAGCGAAAATGCGTCCGAGCCATCTTCGTCGGAGTAATTGAAGACTCCGAGCCAATCAAATTTTGCTTCTTTGACGAAGTCTTCGAGGAGGGTTATGTCTTCAGAGGACTCGCCGGGGAAGCCGACGATGAACGAGGTGCGCAGGGCGACGCCGGGGATTGTGGCGCGGACTTTTTCGAGCGTCTTGAGAAAGATATCGGCGCTGCCGCCGCGCTTCATTCGCTTCAAAACCGACGGAGACGCGTGCTGGAGCGGCAGATCCAGGTAGTTGCAGATGTTGTCGTGGCGGGCGATGGTTTCCAGGAGTTTGGTGGTGATGCGGTTGGGGTAGGCGTAGAGGAAGCGGAGCCAGCGCAGATCGTCGATGCGGGCAAGTGCGTCTAGCAGTTGTGCGAGGCCGTCTTTCAGGCCGAGGTCTTCGCCGTAGCAGGTGGTGTCCTGGCCGATGAGGGTGATCTCGCGGACGCCGCGGGCGACGAGTTGGTGGGCCTCGGCGACGACCGATTCAAATCTTCTGGATCGGAACTTGCCGCGCAGATTGGGGATGACGCAGAAGGAGCAGGGGTGGTCGCAGCCCTCGGCGATCTTGATGTAGGCCGAGGATTTTGGCGTGGTCAAAAAGCGCGGCGTAGTTTCGTCGTAAAGGTAGGTGGGCAGAAGATGGGTTGCGCCCTGCCAGTTGTCGCGGCGGAAGCGGCCTTGCCGCTCGCGGTGGTCGCCTTCTTTTCTGGAGCTTCCCTCAGGGGCTAATGCCCCGGCCGATTGGGCAGGGTTAATGTACGGGCTAAAGCCCGTACCCTTCATCGAAACATGGCCGTGTTTGTGTGTGCCTGATAGGGATTCCTGGCCCTGGCGCGTTTCGAGTCCGGCCTTGGTTGCTGCGGATTGGCCGGTGAGGATGTTGAAGAGCGACGGTGAAGTGGGCGCGGGCGCGGGCGCGAGGCCGGCGGCTTCGAGGATGGATTCGAGTTCGCCGGTGCCGACTACGGCGTCGACTTCAGGGATGCTCTTGCGGATTTCGTCGCGGTAGCGCTCCACAAGGCATCCGGCGACAATGAGCTTGCGCGCGCGGCCCGTGGTCTTGTGGCGGGCCATTTCGAGGATGGTGTCCACCGACTCCTGCTTTGCCGTGTCGATGAAGCTACACGTATTGACGATGAGGATCTCGGCCTCTTCGGGATGAGAGGTCAGCCGCGCGCCGGCGCGGTCCAACAGGCCCATCATCACCTCCGAGTCAACGAGGTTTTTGGGACAGCCCAGGGAGATGAAGCCCACGGTTGGGGGCGCGGGTGGGGAGTATTTGGTCACTTGTTTATTGTACTGAGGATGGGAAACCAAGCTTCAGCGTATGAAAAGGCTGGTCGGACTTTTTGTCCTGGCCAGCAACCAAATTCCAAAGCAGCCAAACACGAGTATCCCCACCAGGCCAACGGTGCCTCCCCAGAGGGTTGAGACACCGGTGATCAGCAGCAGCCAGATTCCGTTCGCTTCGGCGTTGATCGCCGCATGAAAGAACGAGGTGAGCAGCACGCTCCGGTAGCGCAGCAGCAGCGAGCACTGGATCAGCCCAAGGGCGGTCGTGAAAGCGCAAAAAAACAAGACTCCGGCGATGGGGTGTCCGGCGTAGTGAAAGCCACCCACGATGATCGGAGCATGCCACAAACCCCAGGTCACGCCATAGATGCCCACCGCTCTCCAGCGGCCCAACGGCAGCAGCGAGGGCAGCAGATAGCCGGTCCATCCAAACTCCTCGCCGAAGGTGCCGATGAGGTTGATAAACGGACCTGCGATCAGCGAAATGAAGCCAAAATAGGCGAGCAGCAGGGGAGCGGACGGAATCTTTTTGCCCGGCGGCAGCGGTGGCAGCGACTTCAGAAACGACGCAGGATCGGTCGTGAAGACGCCCAGTCCCAGAACGCACGTGACGGAGTGGACCGCCAGAAAAAGGCACGGAACTCCCAGCAGGAGATACAGGTAGGGCTTCCACGGGCCGATGCGCAGGTTGGCGCTGGCGAAGCCTTCGCGGGTGATCCAGCGGCGCACAATGAATGCCGAGGCCGCCGGGATCCACATGACCAATGCCAACAGAATCACCGTGCCCTTGGTCAGCATGGCGAAACGGACGCCAAGCGCCAGTGCGGTGATTTCAATGCTCCAGGTCAAGCCAAGACAGATGCTTAGAAACCATGCGATTCCACGCCAATTGACGTTACGTTGGTGTTGCGGATTGGGTTGAAACTGTGCCGTTCAAGGAATGTCCTCAAATTTGATAATAATAGAATGGTATCACAAGTGAGAAAATAGTCAAATGAGCACCACGCGCGTTGATCTCATCCTCCACCCTCTTCGCCTGCGGATCATCGAAACGCTGGTAAATTCGGATCCTCTGACGCCGCAGGAGATGCTGAAGCGTCTTCCTGGTGTGGCGCAGGCCACGCTCTATCGCCATCTGAAGCTGCTTACGGATGCGGGCATCACGGCTATCACTGGCGAACGCCCGGTTCGCGGCGTCGTTGAGCGCAGCTATACGGTTGGCGAAGGCATCAGCCAGTCCCCGAAGGAGATATTGCATGCGGGCCGCAAGGATCAGTTCCGCTATTTTGCTCGGTTCGTCGCGGTATTGCTCGGACAGTACGGCGAGTACCTGAGCCGCGATAAATTCGATCTGCTCGCGGATGGTGTTGGCTACCGGCAGGCTCCGATATACGCGACCGACGAAGAGTTTAAAGATTTTGCAGGAAAGCTTGCAGCCGTTTTGATGGAGGCGTATCAACGTCCGAGGGAGGGTCGAAAGCGGCGCTGGGTGACCACGATCATCATGCCTGCCACAGAAGCTACTCCATGACGACCCTTGATTCCTGATCCCTCACTCCGGGTACTAAATCAACAGTGCCGAGTCCTACGCGACGTAAGCCCGCCAACCCTGCAAGGGTCCGGTCAGGCGTCTCTCTCAGCCGACCGCGCAAGCGCAACCACTGACTCGATGACCGCTCCAGCCCTACTTTGCCCCGATCAGCCGAATGCGCGCGGTGAAGGCGCGGCCCTGGAATTCAGTGAAGGTTCCATACTGCGGCGAGACTACCACATTGTTGACTTCCACCGGATCTCTGCTGCTGGTGGCATTTTCGAGCACGCCGCGCAATCCGAAGTATGCGCCGCGGAAGTGAAAACGCCATTCCAGCCCCGGGCTGGCGCTGAGATAATCCGGAAACCGCCGCGATCCCGCCGCCCCCACCACCTGCTGATTTGCATCGACTGAGGTGTACGGGAAGCCGGTGTGCCAGTCGAGCGTGTAAACAAAGTCCCAGTTCTTCCTGAGCTTTGGCAGCGGCAAGGGCAGCCAGCCCCAGGAAATCACTCGGTTGGGCGTATCCCAGGCCAGAGGCCCGCTCTGTTGCGGCCCGAGCGGCGATGGAGTAGGCAGGTAGTCGAGCGCCGCGTTGGTGCGCGCCGAGGAGTGCGTATACGAGGCAAAGAGCGCATATCCGTTCGCGAATAAGCGCCGCGCATGCACTTCCTCTGAGTCGTAGTGGTCCTGTCTCGTATTGGAAAGCGCATAGCTTCCGGAGAGCAAAGGCGCGCTTTCATTCACATACACGAAGCCATTGGACTCGCGCTTCTGAATGAAGTTGGCCCCGGCAAAGATCGACGCGGGCATTTTATGCTCCACGCCGAGGCTCCAGTTGACGGCTCGGGCTTCCCGGAGGGAGGCGTAGCTGGCGGTGAAATCCGTCTCCTGCGGCGCGCTGACAGGAGTCACCCCGTCGGCCTCATAGTAAGTGTCGTAGCGGACGCCCGCCAGCGCGCGCGTGAGGTATTCCAGTTGCGTGTGCTCGTAGTAAAGCCCAATGCCGGCCGACAGTT
>JBAVYF010000353.1:0-2501 GCA_049698655.1 Occallatibacter sp.
GGGCATTCCGGAGGGCTCGCGCGCCTCCAAGGCCGTGTTTCTGAAGAAGAACGACATCACCGAGGGCCGTCTGGCGCAGATTCGCGCGCTCAACGAGCTGGCTGCCCAGCGCGGGCAGTCGCTGGCGCAGATGGCGCTGGCCTGGGTGCTGCGCGACGGGCGCATGACCTCGGCGCTGATTGGAGCCAGCCGCGTGGAGCAGATTGAACAGAACGTGGGCGCGCTGGCGAATCTCAGCTTCAGCGCGGACGAGCTTGGGCGCATCGACGCGATTGTGGGCCAAGCTCGGTAACGAGATCGGGTGGGAGCGCTGTCGAAGAAGCTGTGGACGCCTTTGTTCTTTGCCTGCCTTGCGACAAACTCGCCAGAAAATGGGCGTCAATGATCCACCGGCTCTCAACCAGGCATGAAAATGGTGCCGGGGTGCTCGTCGTTCCCCGCTCCCGGAGGGAGCAGAGGAAAATAGCCCCGGATGGAGCGTAGCGCAATCCGGGGAACGAGAGCCGTCGAAGGGCCGCGCCCCGTGGGGGCGCAGCGAAGATGCCCAGAGGCCGCGAGAGGCCAGCTAATTTCGGCATAAATACACTTAGCTAACCCATCTATTCTGGTAGCCATTCAGAATGGCATCTTGCGCTATTCCCGCTCTCGACTTTTCCGATGATCTAATGGGAATGCTGGACTTTATCGAGGACGGCGGGACTTGTCCCAGTGACGAAGCACTGGCTAGGTCATTTAAAATCCCTCATGACGCGCCCCAAGGTGACTTCCAGTGCTTACCTTATATGCCGATGAAAGCGGCCAACATCAAGACGAAGAGCGCATGTTTGTTGCTGGATATATGGGCAATGATGACGCGTGGAAGAAACTTCCCGGTTTATGGAAGCAGGCTATTTATCCGAGACCCCACCTTCATCTAAATCGGGTTAAGTTTAAGCGAGATTCGGAAAAGCAGATGCTAGAAAAGGCCGGTATCGTGCCAAAGGTTTGTGGCCTTACTCCGATACTGGGAGGGGTTAGGACTAAAGACTACCGATATTTGGTGCGACGGACCCTGGAAGAGCAGGCATTGTGCGGATACGCTATCTGTGTTTACGCAATGGTCTACAGCGCATTACGGGTTGTCCCTACCGATGAACGCCTAGAAGTTGTTCTCGAACAGCAGGACAGGTATGGGGTTTATGCGCAGGCCGCCATGCAAGTCATCGCCGATATGGGAGACAATCCAGAAATATTGATGGCAGATGGTAGGCCGAAATTGGCAAATTGGAGATTTGTTCCGAAACATTCCACTTCACTAACTGAACCTGGAGACTATCTTGCGTATGCTCTATTCCAATTATGGAAGGATCAAACCTCAAGACGAAGCATTTGGTGCAGGCCAATACTCGATGCTCACGGTGGAAAAGGTGTTGGCCACATCTGGACACGTGCCGAGGCAAGTGAAATTGTATTAGCGGGACCGCTTTTCGGCTTCCTTTCAGACGGACACGGACTAAGGGCGCTCACTGGAATAGCGAAAAGTGACATGAGCGAAAATGAGTTTACGGAATTCAATAAGGCGGTGGAAGCGATTCTCCGGGCCGATCCGAAAGCATTCAGAGAGGCAATAGAAAAAGGTAAACAAGCCAACGAGGAAAGACGGAAGGCTGAGAAACGTCAAACCCCGCCGATTTGAGATTGCGCTATGATAACGCCATGAGCCGGGTGCCCCAGGTCCCTCGCATTTGGGGACCTGGGAGACCATGCAGGTGCTTGCAGATTATTTCCCCGCCTCGTCGCACAATAATCCTCAGAAGCTTTCCTCCAATCGTCCCGGTACGTCCTCTTCGCGCCTCCTTCCAGCCGGAAGCTGTCGGCAGAGGCAGAAACGTCACGTAACTCCTTTGCCAGGAATATTTTGCAGGGAACTTCATTGTTTTCAATATTTTACAGCGCAACCCTGCCTGTAAACTCAAGAAAACAAGGAATTTGTTTACAAAATATGGGTGGGGGTATCCGATGTACCAGCCTTGCCGGCCTATCAAGACCAACGGGCGAGGTAACCATCACACTTGGCTGAGAGCCGCGACGATCTCCTCGGTGGAGCGCACGCGGCCCATGCGGGGAAAGATGCGCTCCACGCTGTTGGCGTGGCTTTCTTCACTGCTGCCGGTCATCGCATCCTCGGCGAAGATAAGTTCGTAGCCGAGTTCATAGGCGTCGCGCGCCGTGCTCTCCACGCCAAACTCGGTGGCGATTCCGCAGATCACAATCATCGTCAGTCCGCGGCGGCGCAGTTGCAGGTCGAGATCGGTGCCGTAGAATGCGCCCCATTGCCGCTTCAGAACCACGATGTCCGTGGGCTGTTGGTCGAGTTCAGGAATCAACTCGCTCCAGTCCGGCGGCAGCGGCCCGCTTGACTTCCACGTCTGGTCGGCCGTGGAGTGCAGCCGGTCGGCGCCATCCGGCGAGCCGCCCACATGCACCAGCACGGGCTGCGCTCCCGCCGCCCGGGCCGCGGC
>JBAVYF010000354.1:0-1812 GCA_049698655.1 Occallatibacter sp.
CTCTTCAGCTCCACTCTAGTCCTCTTCAGAGCTTTTTGCAGCCGGATACCCTCCCTGAGCTCAGGAACTGGTTGCAACAGCCAGCCGGCTTTCCGGATGGATAGCAAGTCATAATTTTCCTGAACCGGGGCGCTCACCCGTGCTACCCTCACAACACAGCATGAGCCAGACCCCCTCCTCGCAAACACAACCAGTTATGGCCGACCTGCCCCGAGTGCTGGGCGCCAGTCAGGCTACGGCCATCGTCGTCGGCACCGTCATCGGCAGCGGCATCTTCCTGGTGCCTAGCGAAATGATGCGCGACACCGGTTCCTCCGCGCTCGTTTACCTCGCCTGGATAGTCGGCGGCCTGCTGTCGCTCTTCGGCGCCATGACCTATGCAGAGTTGGGCGCCATGTTGCCCTACGCCGGCGGCGGGTACGTCTTCCTGCGCGGCGCTTATGGCGACACCCCCGCTTTTCTCTATATGTGGACCTGGTTTGCCGTGGCCAAACCGGCTTCTGCCGCGGCCATCACCATCGGCCTGGCCCGCACACTGGAGTTCTTCCCGGTCTTTCACGGCCTTGGCAATCAGGCCATCGGCGGCCCATTTCCCTTGCTGTGGTCGCAGATCTTCGCCATCGCCGTGGTCTGGTTCATGACCGGCCTGAACTACCTGGGCATCAAAAAGGCCGGCGACTTCCAGCTCGTCTTCACCGTTCTGAAAGCCATTCTCATCCTCATCGTGGTGGCGCTTTGCTTTGCGTCTGCCTCAGGATCCTTCAGTAATTACTCAACAGTTCTACCTCATGCCATAGGGGGCTTCCGCGGCTTCATGCTGGCGCTGATCGCCACTCTTTGGGCTTACGACGGTTGGCCCGACCTGACCATCCTCTCCGGTGAGATCAAACGGCCTGGGCGCAGCCTGCCCATCGCGCTGATCGGCGGCCTCTGCATCGTCGGTTTTCTCTATATGGCCACCAACGCCGCGATGCAATACATCCTCTCCGCCACCCAGATCGCCGCCAGCGAGAGGCCGGCTGTGGATGCGCTGGCCGTCGTCGCCGGCCATGCCGGAGCGGGCTTTGTGGCCGCCGCCATGGCCCTCTCGATATTCGTCGCCCTCAATGGAACCGTCATGAGCGGCGCCCGCGTTCCCTTCGCCGCTGCGCGCGACCGGCTCTTCATTCGCCAGTTTGCCCACATCAGCCCGCGCTTCCAGTCCCCTTCCACGTCGCTGGCCATCCAGGGAGCGCTGGCCACCCTTCTGTTGCTGATCTTCAGCCAGTTTGAGAAACAGTTCGACCTGGCCATCTTTGCCGAGTGGCTCTTCTACCTGCTCATCGCCACCACGGTCTTCGTCTACCGCCGCCGCCGGCCTGACTTGGCGCGTCCCTACAAGGTCTGGGGCTACCCGCTGTTGCCGGCCATCTTCTGCCTCTGCGCGGCCCCCGTACTCGTGTACAGCTTTCTGGGAAACCTGATTGGCTCGCTGCTCGGCACTGCTCTCATCCTGATTGGCCTGCCAGTCTTATGGATGGTGCGGCGAACCTACGGACCCTCAGTGCCGATTGAAGAAAGCCACTCCGAATAGAAATGGGCGCTCAAGCTGCGAGCGCCCTGTTGTTCGTATCGGAATTATTTCCTACGCACGCCTCAGCGCCGCTTCCTCATACACCGCCGCATACTCCCGCGCCGGCTGCTTCCAGTCATAATTCTGCGCCATGCCGTTGAGCATAAGCCGCTTCCAGCCTTCCTTGTCTTCAAACGCAGCCAGCGCGCGCTCGATGGCCGCCCATAGACCCTCAGCTTGCATGCCCTTGAATTTGAAGC
>JBAVYF010000355.1:0-11358 GCA_049698655.1 Occallatibacter sp.
GCGTACAATTTGCATTGTGGCCCCGTAGCTCAGGTGGATAGAGCAGCAGTTTCCTAAACTGCGTGTCGGAAGTTCGAGTCTTCCCGGGGTCACCATTCCTTCCAGCATTGCGGCCCGATAAAACTTATTTGTGATCAGGCAAACTTCTTTGCTCCGTGCATTTTGACTGCGCCGCGCTGCGCCGTCTATAAAAGTTGATGGCATGGAAGTCCGTTCCATGCCATAACGGCTGCCCCCGCAAAGGGCGGCGCAATCCACCACGGCAATCGCCAGGATGCTCGGGAAGGCGGTGAAACTCCGCCACTGCCCCGCAACTGTGAGCGCCCCGGCCCAGCGTCCCGTTCTATCGGGAGAGGGCAGGGAACCAGCCAGGGTCTTTCCGCCAGTCGCGGAGATCCTTTGTGAACCACTGCAGGTGATCCTTTTGGGTGCGCCTGTGGGAAGGTGGCTGGGAAAGGCGCAAGTCAGGAGACCGGTCCTAGTGCCCTCAACCCGCTTGCGTTCCGAGGGGAACGAAGGAGCATTCATGCCTGTTTCCGTGCAATCATTTTCAAGCAGTTTTCATGCTCAACTGACGCGCGTGTTGCCCCGCGCATTTGCTCTATTTCTGCTCGTCTTCGCCACCGCTCTTTGTCCGGCAGCTTCCATCCGCGGCGTGGTCACGGACGCTTCCGGCGCCAAGGTCACCGGCGCCAACGTGGTTCTGATCAGCGGCGGCAAAGCCGTCGGCGCTGCCATCTCCACGGCTGACGGCAGTTTCCAGCTTCTCACCGGGGTCGAGGGCCGCTTCTTCCTCATGGTCTCCGCCAAGGGCTTCCGCCAGTTGGAGACGCCCGGCTTCTACGCCGGCCGGCTCGACGCGATCGAACGCAACGTGGTGCTCGAGCCGGAGTGGGTGCGCGAGTCCATCGTGGTGACGGCTACCGGAACTCCCACGCCCCAGCCGCAGACCAGCGCCGCCACCAGCGTACTCGGGCCGCTGGATCTGGCGCTGCGCAGCGATATGACGAGCGCGCTACGCCTGATGCCGGGAACGGTTGTGGTGCAGTCTGGCCAGCGTGGCGCGGAGACCTCGCTGTTTGTTCGCGGCGGCGATTCGGACTCCAACAAGGTTCTGTTGGACGGGTTGAATGTTGGCGATATGGGCGGGCAATTTGACTTTGGCCCACTCTCGACCACGGCCGTCGAGCGCGCTGAAGTCTATCGCGGCCCGGACTCCAGCCTCTACGGAGCCGGCGCGGCCAGCGGCGTGGTCAGTCTGACCACCCCGCGCGGCACCACCAGCTTTCCGTCGATCCTCTTTCAGGGCGACGCCGGCAACCTCTCCACCTCGCGCGAAGAACTCGAAGTGGCCGGCGCGCACAACAAGTACGATTACCTGGGCGCCTTCAGTTGGCTGCAGACCGCCAACAATCTGCCTATGGACGAGTACCACGTTGCCACATCGTCGGCCAACTTAGGCTGGCAGCCCAGCGGGAATACGCAGATTCGCGCCACACTGCACTATGGCGTCGATGCAACGGGCGTACCCAACACATGGGACTTTTATCACATCAGCGACGACCGCAAGGAAGGCGATCAGAATTTGTTTGTTGGAGCAGCGGTTGAGAATCAGACCACGCCCGACTTCCACAATCGCTTCCAGTATGGCCTGACACGCAAGCGTGAACAATCCCAGCAGTGGTATCCGGCGGGCGTCTGCATTCCGTTTCTAGGTGTCGGCTGCGACGGCGCCGCCGACACATTTACCGGCGGCAACTTCTACGGCCTGCCGATCATCATCGAGGGCGCCAACGGCTATAGCGCCACCGGGCCCGCGCTGATGAATTACAGCGCGGCGAACGGCAGCAAATATCCGAACAGGCTAGACCTGATCAACAATCGCGATCAGCTTCTCTACCAGGGAGATTATCGCCTGACACCGCACCTTATTCTGCTGGCCGGTTTTCACTATGAGAATGAGCGCGCCGCCGAGCGGGAGCCCGTTTATGGTATCGACGACACAATCAGTCGCACCAACTACGACTATCACTTTGGCGTACACGGCGATTTTTTCAAGGATCGGCTGTTTTACACGCTAGGCGGGGACGAGGAGCACCTGCAAAAGCTGGGCAACGATTTTTCGCCCCATCTGGGAGTGGGCTTCTATGCGGTTCGTCCGCGTCATGGCGTCTTCAGCGGAACGCGGCTGAACGGCAGCTTCTCCAAAGGCTTTCGCGAACCCAAGCTGACTGACGAGCTCGGCTCGCTCTACGACGTTCTGGAGCAGAACGGCGGCCAGGCGATGATCCAGCAGTTGAACATCGCCCCAATCGAAGGGCCCACCACCCGCACCTGGGAGGGCGGCGGTGAGCAGGCCTTCTGGAGCCAGCGCCTCATCTTCCGCGCAACCTATTTCCATAACGAATTCGGCCGGGCCATTGAAGGAGTTGGCGCGGGATTGGTCCCGACGCTGCTGTCCAATCTGACATCGCAGCAGCAACTTAACCTGGAGGCGATTCTCCAGAGCAGCGGCGCTTACTCGCTGGACCTCAACTCGCTCGCCTTTCGCGCGCAGGGCGTGGAAACCACCGTTGAGAGCGGGATAGGCAGAAACATCTTTTTGCGCGGCGGCTACACCTACCTGGATTCCGTTGTGCAGCGCTCCTTTTCGAGCGACAATCAGGCGCTGCTCGGTGGCTATGAGCCTATATTTGACGGAATTCCGGTGGGCATCTATTCGCCGCTGAAGGGCGCACGGCCCTTCCGGCGTCCGCCTCACACAGGATTCTTTACGGCAAGCTATGCCGGAAAGCAGCTCACCGGCATCTTCACCTCGGCGTTTTCCAGCCGCAGCGATGACTCCACTTTTCTCGGCTGGGAAGACATCAACCAGTTGAACTCGCTTGTACTGCCCAACCGCAATCTGGACTGGGGTTACGCCAAGCTGGATGCGGGCGCCAGCTACAAGCTGCTTTCATGGCTGAGCGTCTATGGACAGGCGGAAAACCTTACCAGTAACAGGCACATCGCTCCCATCGGTTATCCCAGCTTGCCTTTTAACTTCCGTGCCGGCCTGCGCATCGAGTGGACCAAGGCCGCCAGTCGCTGAGAGATTTTTGCCACATGCGGGGATGCCGTATTACGGCACCTTAACAGTCACGGATTTCACGAGGAATTTACCTTCGAGCTGTTCATGGCGTGGCTAAATAGTTGTTAAGAGAGCTAAAGACAGTAGAATTTCTGACTTGTTATCCACAATTCTAGTGTGATGTTTTTATTGCACGCGTTCAGACTGGGGAGTAAACTGCGGTTCCCTGAAGTGTAATGCGGCGATGCAAGAACTATTTGCTCCCATAGATCCTGGAGGCCGGACAGACTGAGGCGCGGGGCGCTCTCGGCAAATTGCAAGTCACGGCGGTTCTTGTCGTGGAAGTGGTTGTGTTCATCCTGACTTTGTGAGAGGGCATGAGAGAAGAGTGTCTGCATCGGTTGGTTGGCTGTGATGAGCCCCGAACCGCCCATGGAAGAAAGCTATGGCCCGATCAGCGTCCGAAGCGGCGCCTACAGAAGTCAACTGAAATTCAAGCGTTTGAAGGTTTCCATTTTGTAATTAGAAAGGTATTTCCACACACAAGCGCTTCCGTTCGCGGCTTTCGCGATAGTGTTTTTTACCTGCCAATGCCGCCCGGATTCAAGGCTCAAGGAGTTTTTTCTACTCAGCGTGTTACGCGTTGGGCAATTCGTTCACCAAGGTGTGCTGCCGATCACCAGCCCAGCACCCTCTCAACTGAGTTGTATTACGGAGAGCCATCATGACGATGAATCGAATACGTCAAAGCGTTTTCTGCCTGATGATCCTCACTCTGGCCGTGTGTTTGGGCACAATTGCCCTGAACGCGCAGACTTCAGGCGCAGGTGCAATTACCGGAATTGTGACCGATGCCAGCCAGGCAGTTATTTCTGGCGCCTCTGTGACCGTCACAGAAGTTGACACGGGCATCGCTCACATTTATACGACCAATTCCGCCGGAATCTACGATGCGCCTTTTCTGAAGCCCGGGCACTACAAGGTTGGCGCCACTGCCACCAACTTCGGCGCCGTAGAAGCCAGAGACCTAACCCTCCAGGTCGGTCAGACGCTCACCATCAATCTCTCTCTGCCCGTCAAGTCCGCCACCGCTACCGTGGAGGTGTCTGGTACAAATGCGTTGCTGGATGTGGAACAGACCGAAGTTGCGCAAGTGGTGGATTCGCCGATCATCCAGAACCTTCCGGTAAAAGCCCGCAACTGGAGCGATTTCGTTCTGCTGACTCCCAACGTGGTGACCGACGGTACCAGCGGCCTGGTCAGCTTCCATGGAATCAGCGGCCTCTACAACCAGAACTACGTGGATGGTGCGAACAATAACCAGATGCTCTTCAGCGAAGCTCGCGGTCGTTCATCGGGCGCGCCATTCGTCTATAGTCTGGATTCGATCAAGGAGTTCCAGGCAGAGGCCTCAAACTATTCGGCTGAGTTTGGACAAGCCGCAGGAGGCCAGGTCAACGCCATTACAAAGAGCGGCACCAACAACCTGCATGGCGACCTGTTCTATTACCTGCGGTATCCGGCGATGAACGCTCTCGACCCGTACAGCAAGTGGAACGCGCTTTATAATCACGGCCCCTCTTTCCTGCTGACGCAACCGGTTCACCAGCAGAACGAGTTCGGCGGCAGCGCGGGCGGTCCCATTATCAAGGACAAGCTCTTCTACTTCCTTACTTATGATGGCTTCCGGCAGGTTGGCCGCGCCCTCTACTACGAGACCAACACTGTCTCACAAACTCCCTCCGGGACGTACGGCTCCACGACAGTCGTTACGCCCACCCAGTGCCCAACTACGATATCGAGTACGCAATGCACGGCCGCAATCAATTTCCTCCTGGGCCTGCAAGGCGCTCCTTCGCGCTACGCGAGAGAGACGCTTCTGTTTCCGCGTGTAGACTACCAGTTGAATAGCAAGAATCTGGTCTATGCGAACTTCAACTTCGCGGATTTCGACAGCACCAATGGCTACAGCGCAAGTCCGACATTTTCCAACACCTCAGCCAGCACCAACGGCCCCACCAGCTACCACGAGCGCTTCCTGATTGCGCACTGGACCAGCACGCTTTCCGACACCGCGGTGAACGATCTGCGCTTCCAGTGGGGCCGAGACCTGGAGACGGCGGGCGCCAATGCTTCAGGACCAAGCATTAGCATGGGCGCAGAGACCTACGGCATGCCTAACGCGCTGCCGCGGCTTGCCGAGCCGGATGAGCACCGCCTGCAGTTCACCGATGTATTCTCCAAAGTCTGGAACAAGCACACGCTCAAGTTCGGCGGAGACATCAACCTGGTGCATGAGATTATGATCAATCTCTACCAGGGTGGCGGCCTCTACAATTACTCCGGCTCCAGCGTCACGCAGAACTTCCAGAGCTGGGCGGCGGATGCCTTTGCGGGCATGTCCGGCGATACGGACCCCTATGCCGGCTCCCACTACACCTCCTTCGTCCAGACCATCGACAAGATCAACTCGATAGCCAGCGGACGGGCCGGCGCTGACGATTTCTGGATGCAGATGTATGATGGCTTTGGCGAGGACACCTGGAAGCTGCGCCGCAACCTCACGCTGAATCTGGGGATACGTTATGACCTCCAACTGACGCCTGCGCCCGCCATCCCCAACACCTCCTCGACGCTGGCGGCGGAATACAACACTACCATCAAGAACGTAACCGATCGGGTTCAGCCGCGCATCGGCTTCTCCTGGAACGCTCTCAAGGGAACCATCGTCCGCGGCGGTTACGGTGTCTTCACGGGACTCAACCAGGGCAGCACGTACTATGCCATGCGCGTGGAAAACGGCATGTATCAGATCAACTACAACTACAACGGTTGCGGTGCATCGTGCACTGCCGCGGCCCCGCTTACGTTCCCCAATGTTCCATTCAACGTGACGGGTCCGTCCTTGGCGAACGCCTTGTATCCCACGGGAGGCGCGGCGCCCACGGTCAGCGGCCCGACCTTGCTGGGATTGCAGAGCTTCCACGGCTTGTCGCCGGCTTTCGTGCCGCCGCTGGTTCACGAGTTCAGCCTGGCGGTGGAACAGTCTTTGCCCGGAAAGATGTCGCTCTCGGTGGGCTATGTGGGATCGCGCGGACTTCGTCTGCCGGTCTTTACGGATGCCAATCTGGTGGGGCAGACTCCGCACGGACTGCACTCCTACGACATCACCTATCCCAACGGAACAACCAACCTCGTAACCGTTCCTTTTTACCTCACAACCGACCGCATCAACGCCTCCCTCTCCTCGATCAACGCTGGCTTCAGCGTAGCCAATTCCTGGTATCACTCCCTGGCGGTTACGGTTCGCAGGCCAATCAATCACGGTCTCGAGGTGTTGGTGAACTATACGTATGCCAAGGCATTGGACGACGACATGGTGTCAGGTGCGTTCGGCACTTTCTACGGCGGCAATCCTATCCTCAACCCCAACAACATCAAAGGTGAATACGGCCGCTCCGATATCGACATGCGCGAGCGCTTCATCGGCACCGTGCTGTGGAGGCCGGAGATCATGCTGGGCAACAAGTTTATGAAGCAGGGTCTGGATGGATTTACCTTCTCCGGTACCGCGACTGAATCAACCGGATTCCCGATCGTTGCCAGCATGAGTGGCACGGTTGCCGGCGGCGCCGACGGCAATATCTATGGCGGCGCGATGAGCTCCGGCTCCGGCGCGCCCACTACCGGCCGTCCGCCCGAGATCCAGCGCAACAGCCAGCCCGGACCCGGCTTCCGCAACATCGACTTCCGCGTCACGCGCGAGATCCCTATCCACAACAAAATGTCCATGCAGTTCATCGGCGAGGCATTCAATCTGATGAACCATCCGATTGATTCAAGCGTGAACTCTACCTTCGCCACATACTACGGCCCGACAAGCAGCAGTTGTACCGAGTCCGGCACGGTTCCTGCCGGTTCGACATTTTACGGCTGCATCAAACCGTATTCACCCTCGTCGCCATCCGGTGCCTTTGGGGTGAGGACGGGTACCAACAGCGTATTGTACGGGCCTCGTCAAATACAGCTATCTGTCAAGTTCAACTTCTAGAGCAGAGCAACGAGGTATTTCAGGGGCGGCGGCTTCGGCTGCCGCCCTTTTCTATTGATATGAGAGGCGAACCTCCTGAATTTCGGACGTGTTTTCCACGGTTGTCCCCGTGAATGACGTGGGGTATACTGAGTGCCCTTGGAAAAGAGTGCGTTTTTTGCCACGAACTATTTGCTCCCGTAGAGCGGGAAATCCGGCAACACTGAAACCGGGGGCGGACTACGGCTTGGATTCAGGCTGTGGTTGAAGCGCTGATGAGATTGGAAGATGCCCGGTTGGCTGATTAGAGCCGGGGATTTTCATTTTTACGGCCAACAGCCGGACGTGCACTGTCCTTAGCGCCAGCGTTGCTTGGTTCTGGACAAGTCTGTGAGAGGGCATGAGAGAAGAGTGTTTAGATCGGTCGCCTGGCTGTGATGACACCCTAACCGCTTATGTGAGAACGCTGTGGCCTGGTCACGGCGCCCATCGCGGGCTCCCTGGGACGGCAGAAATTCAGTCGTTTACAAGACCTTCATTTTGGCTTACTATATTGTTCTTCATGGGAAAACCTGCTTACTTTGCGACCCATGTAGCGGCTAAGCACCCGCGAGAGATGAGAGAACCAGAGGTGCAGGGATTCCGGTATGCCCAGCGCGCTACGCGTTGCGCAAAACACTCACAAAGGGGCGCTGCCGACTACTAACCCAGCGCATTCTCAACAACCGTTGCATTTTGGAGAGCCATCATGACCATGAATCGAATACGGCAGAGCGTCTACTGCCTGATGATCCTCACTCTTGCTGTGTGTTTGGGCACCGTTGCCGTGAACGCGCAGACTTCCACCCAAGGCTCGATCGCCGGCACGGTTCAGGATCCCTCCGGGGCCGTTGTCAGCGGCGCCACCGTCACCATCCACAACATGGGAACCAATGCCGAAATCAGTCTGACCAGCGACGCCAGCGGTTTTTTCAAGGCCCCGTTGCTGGAGCCCGGCACCTATAGAGTGACGTTTTCCGCGCCCGGCTTTGCCACCTATCGCGCCAATGGCGTCATTGTCCTGGTCGGCCAGGTTTCAAACGTTGCGCCGCGCCTGACGATCGGCGCATCGACGACCTCCATCGAGGTTACCGAACAGGCGCCAGTGCTGAACCTCGAGTCGCCGGACTTCAGCGCCTCGCTGAATATGAAAGCGCTTCAGTCCATCCCCATCAACAACCGCCGCTGGTCGGCACTTGCCCTCACCACTCCTGGCGTCACAGTTGATACCAGCGGCTACGGTCTCATCAGCGTCCGCGGCATCAGCACACTGCTCAACAACGTCGAAATCGACGGCGCCGATGACAACCAGGCATTCTTCGCTGAGGAACGCGGTCGCACCCGCGAGGCATATTCCACCGCGGGAGCCGCAGTCCGCGAGTTCGCGGTCAACACCGGCGTCTACTCGGCTGAATACGGGCGCGCCGCCGGAGGCGTCGTCACCTCGGTCACCAAGAGCGGCACCAACCATATTCACGGGCAAGCCTATTTCTGGGATCGCGAAAGCAACTGGAATGCCATGAACGACTACTCCTTCGTCACCACCCTGGTTGGAGGAGTCAATGTCAAATCGCGCATCAAGCCAGAAGACCTGCGCAAGATCTATGGCTTCACGGTCGGTGGTGCGCTGATCAAGGACAAGCTCTTCTGGATCTACACCTATGACCAGCACACGCACGTCTTTCCTGTCCTTGGCACTCCATATAATCCCCAGCAGTTCTACACTTTGCCTCAGACCGCGCTGTCCACGGGAGAAACCTGCAACACCACAACCGGAGCACTGGCCGGCGCTCCCAGCGCCGACATCAACGACACCAATGCCTGCGCTTTGGCCGCGCGCCAGGGCGTCAGCTACGCTCAGGCATCCTACGACTGGGCTGCTTTGCTCTACGGCAGTTCCAGCGTCACCGTCGGCAGCTATTCCGGTGCGAGCGCAATCACCGATCTCGGCCTCAACTCCTTACTCGGGCTCGCGCCGCGCTTCGGCTATCAGGAGATCAACACCCCCAAGCTCGACTGGCAGATCAACCCCAAAGAGCATCTGAGCGTGCTTTACCATCGCCTCAGCTGGGATTCACCCGCTGGCGTGCAGACCGCTAACCCTGATCAGTACGCGCAGGACACGCAGGGCAACGACTTCGTCAAGCTCGATTACGGCGTAATCAAGCTCACCAGCCTCATCACCTCGAACATCAGCAATGAGCTGCTCTACCAGTACGGCCGCGAACTCAACTACGAGACCCAGCAGGCTTACACCCCCTACACCAAGGCCGACATCACCGCCAGCACCGGGAACGTTCCCGAGCTCGAGGCAGGCTATAACTACGGCCTCAATGCCGGCTCAACGTACTATGAGCATCGCGTGGCCTATCCCGATGAGCGCAAATGGCAGGTCGGCGACGTCCTTTATTGGGGCAAGGGGAACCACAGCTTAAAGTTCGGCGTAGACGCGGTTCACAACTACGACCTGATGAACAACACTTACAAGAGCAATGGCGACTTCAGCTACAACTGGGTCGGCAACTACTTTAACGACCTGCTCAACATGAAGCACGGCATGACCCCTTCAATCTCCAGTCCCGCTGGCGGTTGCGACGTGAACGCTTCGCAAAACGGGAGCGCCGTAACCGGCTATTATCCCTGCTACTACGACTTCGTCCAGGGATTCGGGAGTCCCGTCTATACCATCTCCACGATGGATACCGGCGTCTTTGGCCAGGATAACTGGAAGTTCTCTCCGCGCCTGACCCTTGAACTCGGCCTGCGCTGGGATCATGAGACGATCCCGCCTGCCGATCCCAACCTCACCACGGCCACTGGCAGCTTTGTAACCTACAACGGCTTGACCAACAGCCCGAGCGACAGGATGAACTTCGGGCCCCGCGTCGGATTTTCCTACGATGTATTCGGTAAAGGCAACACCGTGCTGCGCGGCGGCTGGGGCATGTATTTCGGCCGCATCACCAACGGCAATATCGAGAACGTACGCCTCGCCACGGGTAGCCCGAACGGTCAGTCCAGCGTGACCTGGTACGACAACACCGCCGCTGCCCCCGTGTACCCGAATATCTTCGCGTCCGGCGCGTCCACTGCCAAACCAACCTCCTACTTTATGGCTCCGAATTTGAAGCTGCCTGAAGTTCAGGAGTTCGATCTCCAGGTCCAGCAGGCTCTGGGCAAGGGCACATTCCTCTCCTTGAGCTATCTCGGCGCCTTGGGTCGCGATCTGCCCAACTTCCTCGATGTCAACCTGCTTCCAACCACCACCAACAAGACAATTACGATCGCAGGCGACCCCAGCGGTAGCGGCCCACTGGGCGCCAATGGATCCACGGTAACCGTCCCGGTCTATACCGGCTATGGCAACACCACTCTGTTGGGATCTGGAGCCTCAAGTTTCCAGGGCATTTCCGAGCTGATCAGTAACGTCAACTCCAACTACAATGCCATGGTGGTGGAGGTCATGAATCGTTCGCTCAAGAGCCTTCAGTTCGACGTGAACTATACCTGGTCGCATGCGCTCGACTTCGCGCAGAACGCCAATACTCAAGGTGCGGCGGAATCCTGGTATGACCCATACCTCAATCCGCGCCTCAACTACGGCGATTCCACCTGGAATATTCCCAACAGGATCGCGGCGTACGCGCTCTATAACTTGCCGAACATCCATTCCACCAGTTGGGCCAAGTACCTGGTCAACGACTGGAGCGTGGACGACAGCTTCCAAATGCAGAACGGCTTGCCCTTTACAGCAGGCGTCAGCGGTAAGCCATCAGGCGGAATTGCCAGCAGTTGGAACGGCACCGGCGGTCCTTCCATCATTCCTCAAATTGGGTATGACACCTATCGTTACCCGCGCCGCGAAGTCGACGACGCTCGTTTGCAGAAGCAGTTCTCCTTAGGCAAGAGCCGCAATCTGCAAGTCATGTGCAACATATTCAACGTTGCCAACCACCAGAACATCACTGCCTTTTCAGCCACCTACCTGTATAGTCTGTCGGGAACCACGGCGACCTACACAGGGGTGAACGGTACCGGAAGCAAGAGTTTCATGGTTCCGAGCAATTCAAACAGCAGCAACTTCACCTACACGCCGCGTAATATTGAAATCGCCGCCCGCCTCAACTTCTAAGGCGGCTTAACCCATGAGACGCGGCGGCTTCGGCCGCCGCGTTTTTCTTGCCTATCGCAATTCCGGGACTGAAGTACCGGCCTGTCC